>NZ_JAUSTY010000007.1 GCF_030813115.1 Bacillus horti
GTCACACGCGTTCCCATACCGAACACGACCGTTAAGCCTTCCAGCGCCGATGGTACTTGGGGTTTTACCCCTGGGAGAGTAGGACGTTGCCGGGCAAGCTAAAACGACTTCTGATGGAGTCGTTTTTTTGTTGGACAGAAACCTCTAGGGGTGGATCCTAGGGACTTTTTTATGGAGAAAACGTCCACTTTCAACATTCGCTGAGAGAGTATGCGGAACCTGAATCGCAGCCAACTCGGAGAAGGGCATCCATGATTAGAGGAAGGTTCCGATGCCGACCTCGGAGCGTGGGCAGGGGAAGTGTCGCTCGTTGCGGAGGACGTTGCCGGGCAAACCAAACAACTTCAATTGAGAAGTCGTTTTTTAATTGAGAAGTCTTTTTTATTTGGTCTCTTAGGAGTTTATCCTAGGGCTTTTTATATAGAGATCAAGAAATTTGCCAAAAATTAAGCTATTTACGCGACTTTTTGCTAAGTAGCGAGTAAGCATACATGTAGAATAGATAAATTAGAAATAAAAGCAGAATGAGGAGGGGGCTTTTACATGCAGATTCTGCAAAGGGTTAAGAAAAATCAGAGTGAAGAGCAAAGGGGAACGTTTAACGTGAAAAGAAGTTGGTTAAAAATAGGGATACCTGTAATGCTTATATTCGTAATGTTAGGTGGATTATCGACACAGGTAGAAGCAAACGCTACAGATAGAGCGGTGGGTACAGATAGAATTCAGGTTTACCTTGATCGTTTTACCCTTGCTTTTGATGTAGAACCGAGAATTATTCCAACAAGTGAGGGCGGACATACCGTTGTTCCATTTAGAAAGCTGGCTGAGTCATTAGGTGTGCAGGTCACATGGAATCAAGCCAACCAGACAATCAAGGCAGTAGGATTTGATCGGGAGGTTGTGCTTACCATTAATCGCCAAGCCGCTCAAGTAGATGGTCAACCGTATGCTCTTGGTGTGGCGCCTTTTGTAGATAAGGGTCATACTTTAATTCCATTAAGGTTCTTCTCCGAAGTGTTTGGAGCCGATGTTAACTGGAACCAGCAGCAAAAAGTGATTCGTATCACATCACCAAAAACAAATATGTATACTTTTGCTTTCTATGGATTAGGTTCTTTTTCTCAGCGTCAGTATATCCCGAATTTTGATGGAATCGGTTATACATGGTCAAGAATCAATCAGCAAGGAGAGTGGACAATTTCAGCGGCTAATGGAAATGAATATAATTGGCCACAGGATCATCCAGATGCTACTACTCAGGACTTAATTGTCTCAGGGCAACAAGGCGGAGGTGAAGCATTTCTGATGGTGGCAGCCTTTGAATCTAGAGGTGAGGTTAGTGCTGTTTTACTAGATCAAGGTAAAAGAAATACAGCGTTACAGCAGATGCTAGATAAGGTGCAAGAGGAGAATATGGATGGAATCCTCATTGATTTTGAAGGGATTCGCAGCACAGAGGAGCATCAAGCTTTGAAGAAAGCTTTTACACGCTTCATACAGGATCTGACACAGCAAGCTAAGCAGCATGGACTGAAGATAGGAGTAGCACTTCCTCCACCAAACAATCATTTTAACGGCTATGAGTATGAGCTCATTGGTGAGGCTGCTGATTTTATTTTCTTAATGGCGTATGATTACAATCCTCGTGGAGCGGGGATCAATCATCAATTACCTGAACCGATGCTATTGGTGAACCAAGGTATAGAACAAACACTTGAGACTATTCCAGCATCCAAGATTGTACTAGGTATAAATGCTATTTATGAAACACCGGAAACGACGGTAGACAAAATTGGATTAGCGAAGAGACATGGTTTAAAAGGTATGGGTCTGTGGATTCTAAGAGGTGTAAACGTTGATTATATGAATCAAATGGGCAAAAGTATCTATCTTGAGAAGTAATGTTAATGAGAAGAAACAGTTGATGTAGTAACACCATAAAATGGGATAAATTGTATAATAATTTGACGGAATAAAAAAAACATGATATGAATAAGATAGACTTCATAGCCTTTGTGCACAGGAGAGGGTTGGGTAAGCGATACCTAACCTTCTTCTTTATATATTTCTTCATTATTATTCCCCGATAAATGTTTCAACCATTGGAGATTATGACCTTCTCACTTCTAGTAAGGACTCTCTTTTCATAAGAGACAGAGAGTAAAATGAAAATTGTACAGAACTTTTTTCATTTTAGGATTTATTTAGCTTCATTAGATATGATTGCTCTTATTAGAATTTCTTTATTTTAACTATTCAATAAGTTTACCTGGAACAGGATTACTAACAAGGCAAGCAAAGCAGCAAGCTTTTGACCGAGGGAGGATGCATAGATGGAATGGCTTCAAGATGCTTGGCAAGCGTTTACAGGAACACATTATTATGAGATTACTATACGGCTACTACTAGCCACTTTTTTAGGTGGACTTGTGGGGATTGAACGAGAGCAGAATAATCATCCGGCAGGTTTTAGGACTCATATTTTAGTTTGTGTCGGTTCAACTCTGATCATGTTAATTTCAATGTATGGCTTCGAGGAATTTATTTATAATAATCCGCAGATAAATACGATTCAAGATCCAGCTCGTTTAGCTGCTCAAGTGGTAAGTGGGATTGGTTTTCTTGGTGCGGGAACGATTTTGGTTCATGGTGGTACGATTAGAGGATTAACAACGGCGGCTTCCTTATGGGTTGTTGCAGGGATAGGGCTAGCGCTTGGAACAGGATTTTATTATGGGGCTGCTTTAGCCACTGTTCTTGTATTAGTTAGCCTTGTCGTTTTAAATAAAATAGAGGAAGCCTTTATTCGTAAAGGCAAGTCACAACTCATTCAAATTACGGTTAAAGACTCTCCAGGAAAGCTCGGAGAAATCGCCACGAAAATTGGTGACCGGAAGATAAGTATAAGGCGTTTGAGTATTGAAGAGGGGAAAGAGCAGGAAGGTTATGTGAAGCTCACAGTAGACGTTAGGCTACCAAACAAAGCGATTTTATTTCAAATTGTTGATGAGCTTCGGCAGATAGATGGTATTACAGATGTGTCTATAGGGAAGTAATTTTAAAGTCTCCTGAGGGAGGCTTTATTTCTTTCAAGAAGTTGAAAGTATGATAAAATAAGCTTAGTCCCTGAGAACAGGGAGGAATGAGACTAGAAAGAGGATAAACCTATGGACTGGAAAAAATGGCTTATTTCCTTATTGCTTTTAATTGTTATTGGAAGCGTTATATTATTCGGTGGGATAGATCTGCTGTTTTCTAATGATATTGAACTTTTTTATGAAAAGATACATGGTGGTATTTTCTTCGTTTTATTACTTACCTTAAGCTTGATGATTGTACAAAACCTATTGACTGTCTTTCCTGTAGTGATCTTAGTGCTACTTAATCAGTGGCTGTTTGACTTTTGGTTAGGCTTTTTTTGGTCTTGGGCAGGAACGGTGATCGGTTCGATTATTGTGTTTATGTTTTCGAAAAATTGGTTCAACTCACTGATCAAGAATAAGCGGATTCAAGAGTTATTTACAAGGATTAGAAGACATGGGATCATGGCCGTTTTTATCGCACGGTTAATTCCTATTTTTCCTTCAAACTTAATTAATATTGCTTCAGGGCTTAGTGGAATTGGATTAAGAGAATTTTTTATTGGAACTATTTTTGGAAATATGATATTTGTTTTTATTCTATCCTTGATTGGAACAGGGTTTGTGGAAGAAAATAATCAGCAATTTCTTTACTGGGGCTTAGTGCTAGTCGTGCTCATGGCTTGGGGAGCGTATGTCTATTGGAAGAAGGGCTTTAAACGTAAGGAGCAGGCACAGGAATAGAATTTGGTTAAAAAGCTAAAGAAAACGTATAAAAGATGACGTTTGACCTCAGACTAATACAGGGTACGAAGAATTCGTCAGCTTTTTTAGTTCTAATACTTGCCAAAAAAAATAAATGAGAGTATAATCTACTTAAAGTCAAAGATAGTCAAAGTCAAATAAGCAGTAGACTAACCTACAAAACAACAAGACTTACCTACTATTTGCATGGTTCCATGGTTCATCAAGGTCATCAGCAAGCTTGTGTAAGTTAAAGTGGGGGGTTGTGATGAGAAATATTTCAGATATTATTGAATATCATCTCAAACAGAATTTAGAAAAAAGCCAAAAGGGGTATATTGAAATACAGAGAAGTGAATTAGCGGATCAGTTTCAATGTGTACCATCCCAAATTAATTATGTCATCAATACCCGTTTCACTGTCGAGAAAGGCTATTTAGTGGAAAGTAAACGTGGTGGTGGTGGCTTTATTCGCATACGTAAGGTTCAACTGATTCAGAATCAAGATCTGCTTCAAACGATTCTTGAATTGATTGGGGATCATATTAGTCAGGCCACAGCGGAGGATATGCTTGATCGTCTGTTTGATTCACGCATTATCTCAGAGCGTGAGAATAGACTAATGAAGGCAGTGATTCATCGCAATGTGCTATCCTTTCAGGTTCAGGTGCGTGATCAGCTAAGAGCGAAAATGATGCAGGCGATGCTGGTATCTCTCCTTTATAAATAGTAAAGGATAGATGAAGACGACAGTTTTATCAATAAGTAGCCATTTTATTTTATGGATGAATTTATATTATGGATAAGAATGGATTGAGATAGGAGGGGATCAAGGTATGCTTTGTCAGGAATGTCAGGAAAGACAAGCAACGTTGCATTTCACTAAGATTGTTAACGGACAGAAAACAGAGTTTCACATTTGTGAAGTGTGTGCCAAGGAGAAGGGTGATGCCTTACCTGGGATGAATAACAGTTTTTCTATTCATAATCTGCTATCTGGTTTACTAAGCTTTGACACAGCTGGTACGGTGAATCAAAGCCCTACTCAAAAGCTTCAATGTCCAACCTGTGGCCTTACGTTTAGCCAATTTTCAAGAAGTGGTCGCTTTGGCTGTGCCGATTGCTATAAGGAGTTTGGTGATCGCCTGGAGCCGATGCTGCGCAAGGTTCACAGCGGGAATGTATCCCACTTTGGGAAAATCCCTAAGAGATCTGGTAACCTGATTCAGACAAAAAGAGAGATTCAAGATCTCAAGAAAAAGCTGCAGCAATCCATCACGAATGAAGAGTTTGAGCAGTCAGCTAAACTAAGGGATCAAATCAGAGAACTAGAGCATAAGCTTGAGACATAGAGGAGGTGGAAGGAATGTCATTGGAGAAGTTTATCAATCATGCGGTGAGCGACTGGATGAAGGGAGAGGGACCTGACTCAGATATTGTCATTAGCAGCAGGATACGCTTAGCTCGAAATGAAAACGCCATTCCTTTCCCGCTAGTAGCTACAGAGGAACAGCTAGAGCAGGTCATTGCTGACGTATCTAAAGTGGTTCAGAACGTACAGCAGGATCAATCTGACTATTCAATGGGGTCCTTAGAGTTACTACGTATGGACCAGTTAAAAGGGCTTGAGAAGCGTGTATTAGTTGAAAAGCACCTGATTAGTCCTCATTTGGCAGAGGAGTCCTCTCCAGGAGCTGTTGTATTAAGTGAAAATGAGTCCATAAGTATCATGCTTAATGAAGAGGACCATATTCGCATTCAGTGTTTATTTCCAGGCTTTCAATTAGAACGAGCCTGGGAGCAGGCGAACAGTATAGATGATTGGTTTGAGATTCACTTAGACGTAGCGTTTGATGAAAAGCGTGGTTATCTTACAAGCTGTCCAACAAACGTTGGAACAGGGCTCAGGGCATCTGTGATGATGCACCTTCCCGCGTTAGTGATGACACAGCAAATTAACCGGATGCTTCCGGCTATTAACCAGCTTGGCCTAGTAGTGCGTGGTATTTACGGTGAAGGCAGTGACGCATTGGGGAACATTTTTCAAATTTCAAATCAGATCACATTAGGGCGCTCGGAAAGAGAGATAATTGAGGACCTTGGCAATGTAGCCAAACAGTTGATTGAACAAGAACGCCAAGCGCGTCATTCCTTGTTAGAATCCTCCCGCTTACGGCTAGAGGATCGGATTTATCGCTCTTATGGGATTTTATCGAACGCCCGAACGATAGAGTCTACAGAGGCAACACAGCGTTTATCCGATGTACGTTTAGGTATAGATATGGGCTTAATAAAAGGAACATCAGGAACGATACTTAATGAATTAATTGTTTTAACTCAGCCGGGCTTTTTGCAGCAGTATGCAGGTGAAATGCTCTCTGCTGAACAGCGTGATGAACGCAGAGCGAAGCTGATTCGAGAAAGATTAAGATTAGATGAAGATAAAACAAATGAAGGTGGAGGTGTTGAGAAATGATGTTTGGACGTTTTACAGAGAGAGCTCAGAAGGTTTTAGCTTTGGCACAAGAGGAAGCAATGAGATTAAACCATAATAATATTGGAACAGAGCATATTCTATTAGGACTGATTCGTGAAGGGGAAGGAATCGCAGCGAAGGCTTTACTGGCTCTGAATCTAGACTTAGAAAAAATCCAAACAGAGGTTGAAACGCTAATTGGGAAGGGTGAAGAAGGGAATCAAAATATTCACTATACACCTAGAGCAAAAAAGGTTATTGAGTTGTCTATGGATGAGGCTAGAAAGCTTGGCCATACTTACGTAGGAACAGAGCATATTTTACTAGGCTTGATTCGTGAGGGTGAAGGTGTAGCAGCAAGAGTGCTAAATAATCTAGGAGTTAGTTTGAACAAAGCTAGACAGCAAGTCTTGCAACTGCTAGGTTCGAATGAATCCTCTAATCATAGCAATCAGAGCAGTTCATCAGCGTCTGCGAACACTCCTACTTTAGACAGCTTGGCTCGTGATTTAACAGCAGTAGCTAGAGACGAAGGGCTGGATCCGGTAATTGGTAGAAGTAAAGAGATTGAGAGAGTGATCCAGGTTCTCAGTCGTCGTACGAAAAACAATCCTGTGCTAATTGGTGAGCCAGGTGTTGGTAAGACAGCTATTGCAGAGGGCTTAGCTCAGAGTATTGTAAACAATGAGATTCCTGAAACGTTAAGAGATAAGCGAGTCATGACTCTTGATATGGGAACTGTCGTCGCGGGGACTAAATATCGTGGTGAATTTGAGGATCGCTTGAAGAAGATCATGGACGAAATCCGCCAAGCGGGGAACATCATCCTGTTCATTGATGAGCTTCATACCTTGATTGGAGCAGGTGGAGCTGAAGGAGCGATTGACGCTTCAAACATCTTAAAACCAGCGTTAGCTCGTGGCGAATTACAATGTATCGGGGCAACAACGTTAGATGAGTATCGCAAATATATTGAAAAAGATGCGGCGCTAGAAAGGCGCTTCCAGCCAATCACCGTTGATCAGCCATCTACAGAAGAAGCGATCTTGATCCTCCAAGGACTGCGTGATCGTTATGAAGCTCATCACCGTGTGAAGATTACAGATGAAGCAATTGAGCAAGCGGTGAAGCTGTCAGATCGGTATATTACGGATCGCTTCCTTCCAGATAAAGCGATTGACTTGATTGATGAAGCGGCCTCCAAGGTGCGTTTGAAATCCTACACGGCTCCACCGAATTTGAAAGAAATGGAGCAGAAGCTAGAAACGATTAAGAAGGAAAAGGATGCGGCTGTCCAAAGTCAGGAGTTTGAAAAGGCAGCTTCCTTAAGAGATACAGAGCAAAAGCTACGCGAAGAGCTTGAGCAAACGAAAAATGAATGGAAAGAGAAGCAAGGACAGACAGATTCCGAGGTGAATGGTGAAGATATCGCTCAAATCGTTGGAAGCTGGACAGGAGTTCCGGTAAGTAAGCTAGAAGAGGAAGAAACAGAGCGACTGCTGAAAATGGAAGGGATTCTGCATAAGCGTGTCATTGGTCAGGAGGAAGCTGTTAAGGCGGTTTCTAGAGCGATACGTAGAGCTAGAGCAGGTTTGAAGGACCCTAAACGACCAATCGGCTCCTTCATCTTCCTAGGGCCAACGGGAGTAGGTAAAACAGAGCTTGCTAGGGCTGTTGCAGAGAGCTTGTTTGGTGATGAGAATGCTACGATCCGCATCGATATGTCCGAGTATATGGAAAAGCATTCTACGTCTAGATTAGTAGGAGCGCCTCCAGGGTATGTAGGCTTTGATGAAGGTGGTCAATTGACGGAAAAAGTTAGACGCAAGCCATATTCCGTTATTCTACTAGATGAGATAGAAAAAGCTCATCCAGATGTGTTTAACATCCTCCTACAAGTACTAGAGGATGGACGTCTAACAGACTCTAAAGGTAGAACGGTCGATTTCAGAAATACTGTTATTATTATGACTTCAAACGTGGGAGCAGAGATGATTAAGAAGGGAACCTCCCTAGGATTCCAAGCGGCTTCCATGGAGCAAACATATAACAACATGAAGGATAAAGTTATGGGTGAGCTGAAGCGTACGTTCCGTCCAGAATTTTTGAATCGTGTGGATGAATTGATCGTGTTCCATTCTCTTGAAGAAGAGCATATCCAAGAAATTGTGAAGCTTATGGCTCAGCAGCTTCAGGATCGCTTAAAAGAGCAGGAAATCGAGTTTAGCTTAACGGATAGTGCCCTAAAGTTTATTGCTAAAGAAGGCTTTGACCCACAATATGGAGCTAGACCACTTAGAAGGGCGTTACAGCGTCAGGTGGAGGATAAGCTTTCCGAAGAACTGCTCCAAGGAACGGTGAAAAAAGGTGATACGGTCGTTATCGATGAGAAAAAGGGAGAGCTAAAGGTAACGAACAAGACGAAGAAAGTAGCTCAGAAATAATAACTAGTGCATGTCTAGAAGGGTGAATGACTTTTAAAGTTTAGAAGCATAGCTGCACGTGGCTGTAAAAATAAGTCCAAGGTAACGCAGGAAGCAAGTCAAAAGTACCTCAAAAAAGAACACACGGAAAAAAGCAAGAGACCTCTACTCCAAAAAATGCCTAAAACGGTATGATTGGAATAGGGGTCTTTTAATATACTTTTATTTAATGCGGGAAAGTGATACATTTGAAGTAGGTGATCTTATGAGTAAAAGGAAGACAAAATACGTATGTCAAGAATGTGGCTATGAATCTCCAAAGTGGATGGGTAAATGCCCGGGCTGTAACACCTGGAATACGATGGTGGAGGAGCTTGAGCCTACTCGAACGGCGGCAGGAAAGGGAGCCTTCAGAACAGGGGCCGCTCTATCCTCTAAGTCTGTTCCAATTACTGATATTCAGACAGAGGATGAAGCGAGAATACTGACCTCCATTCAAGAAATTAACCGAGTGCTTGGAGGAGGAATCGTTCCAGGATCTTTAGTATTAGTTGGTGGTGATCCGGGAATTGGAAAATCAACATTACTCTTGCAGTTATCTGGTATCCTAGCCCAGCAAGAGCACAAGGTGTTATACGTATCAGGTGAGGAATCCCTGAGGCAGACGAAGATGAGAGCCGATCGTTTACATATGAGCTCTAAGCAGCTTCATGTTTTAGCGGAAACGGACGTCACTCACATAGAAAAGCAAATCGAAGAACAGCAGCCTAAAGTGGTGATTATCGACTCGATTCAAACCGTTTATCAGGAAGAAATAACATCGGCTCCAGGCAGTGTAGCTCAGGTCAGGGAATGTACGGCAGCTTTTATGAGAATAGCAAAAACCAAAGGAATAGCAATCTTTTTGGTAGGGCATGTGACAAAGGAAGGCTCAATTGCAGGTCCAAGATTGCTGGAGCATATGGTTGATGCCGTCCTGTACTTAGAAGGAGAAAGGCACCATACATATCGGATATTAAGAGCCGTTAAAAATAGGTTCGGTTCAACGAATGAAATAGGGATTTTTGAGATGAAGGATATAGGGTTAACCGAGGTGCAAAACCCCTCAGAAATGTTTTTGGAACAGCGAGCGATGGGGGCAGCGGGCTCTACCGTTATTGCTAGTATAGAAGGAACAAGGCCAGTCCTTGTAGAATTGCAAGCGTTAGTATCTCCAACAAGCTTTGGAACACCGCGCCGAATGGCAACAGGGGTGGATCATCATCGGGTATCCTTAATCATGGCTGTATTAGAAAAGAGGGTAGGACTTCTATTGCAGAATCAAGATGCGTATATCAATGTAGCTGGAGGAGTACGCTTAAATGAACCTGCACTAGATTTAGGGATTGCCGTCAGCATAGCGTCTAGCTTTAGAGATAAACCAACAAGTCCCTATGATATTATTATAGGTGAAATTGGATTAACGGGAGAAGTAAGAGGAGTTTCACGGATTGAGCAGCGGGTTTTAGAAGCTCGCAAGCTAGGATTTAAAAGAGCAATCATACCTGAGAAAAATACGTCTGGATGGGAGCACCCCCAGGATATGAAAATTATCGGTGTCTCATCTATTAGCGAAGCTCTTAGGGTTGTGATGGAGGCGAATGAGTGATGACAGCTGAAGTAGTAACAAAGAAGGATCAGATGAGTGAGTTGCTGCGTTTTGTAGCACCTGGAACAGCTTTACGTGATGGTCTTGAAAATGTTTTGCGAGCCAAAACGGGAGGACTTATTGTCGTAGGTTATAGTGATGAAATTTTAAAGATAGTAAGTGGTGGATTTTCCATCAATTGCGATTTTTCCCCCGCCTATTTGTATGAGCTAGCGAAGATGGACGGAGCTATTATTTTAAGTGATGATGGGAAGAAGATTGTGTTTGCTAATGCCCAACTTATACCAGACTCCAGCGTCCCATCGAATGAGACAGGAATCCGTCATCGTACAGCTGAGCGTGTAGCTAGGCAGACGGGTCACTTGGTTGTTTCTATTTCTCAAAGAAGAAATGTGATCACCTTATATCAAGGGAACGTGCGATATTCCCTAAGGGATATTGGTGTCATTTTAACAAAAGCGAACCAAGCAATCCAAACACTAGAGAAGTATAAATCGGTTTTAGATCAGGCCTTAACGAACTTGGGGGCCCTTGAGTTTGAGGAGTTAGTAACCCTACAGGAGGTTTCTTTAGTTATTCATCGGGTTGAGCTTGTACTACGCATTAAAGCTGAGATCAAGCGCTATATTCATGAATTAGGTACTGAGGGTCGATTGATCAGTATGCAGCTTGAAGAGCTTGTAACCAATGTGGAGGAAGAAACGTACTTACTGATTAAGGATTATTGCAAGGATGAGGAATGTGATCCTAGCTTTGTTCTTCTAGAGCTTAAAAAACTATCCTCTGATGAGCTATTAGAAAACAATACAATTGTACGCCTTTTGGGTTATACTGGTAATATTAATGTCCAAGAGGAATCTGTTTCGCCTAGAGGATACCGCATGTTAAATAAAATTCCTAGACTCCCATCCTCTATTGTGCAGAACTTAGTCCAGCAATTTTCCGATTTACCACAGGTGATGATGGCCACCATCGAAGAGTTAGATGAGGTCGACGGTATCGGAGAGGTGCGGGCTAGAGCAATTAAAGATGGCTTAATGAGAATTCAGGAGCAAATGTTTGTAGATCGACATATATAGCTTGCATAGGTAAGGCTTGGACGATAATCTCCAGTATCTATGCCTTTTATATAGTATATGTGTTAGGTGGTAGAGCAAATTATGATTACAAAAAGTATACCCAGTATGTTTACTGTTGGGAACTTATTCTTAGGTGTAATGGCTATTATCCTTGGGGTTCAAGGCATTGTTGAGGGCGAATCACGTTATTTGGATTACGCTTCTATTCTAGTGATTATCGGCATGCTTTTAGACGGTCTTGATGGACATATGGCTAGAATGCTGAATGCGACAAGTGAATTTGGTAAGGAGCTAGATTCACTATCAGATGTGGTTACCTTTGGCGTAGCACCAGCTATTATTATGAATCTTGTCTTTTTAAATGGTTATGGAGCTTGGGGGATTGTCGTTACTGCCATGTTCCCTATTTGTGGAGCGCTTAGGTTAGCTAGATTCAATGTGAAGCCTGGAGAGCCAGGTTTCTTTACAGGTCTTCCGATTACAGCTGCAGGGGGAATCTTAGCGACTCTAGCTTTGTATCATGAAGTCTTTCATCCCCTTATTCTTATTATGGGTGTTGTTTTGTTATCATTACTGATGGTCTCTAACTTTAAATATCCGAAGCCAAAGAAAGTGGGTATACCTAGAACAGCTTTTTGGATTACACCTCTTATTATTGGTTTATTCGCTGTATTGGCCTATCAGTTTCCTAGCGGATTCCCCAAAATCGCCTTTATTCCTTTGGTGTTGTATGCGTTATACGGAATTAAGAAAAGCATGGACGGAGCATTACGCAGAAGGAGAAGGAGAAAAAAGCGCAATTTTGGTAAAAAAACGTAAAAAACCTATTGACGAAACTCTTTTGAATATGCTAAGATAAATTATTTTAAAAAATTTGACACTGCCCTTTATTTGTGATATCCTTAAATTGGATATTGCTCTGGAGGTGACATGATTGTTCGATGTAGGTGATAAGGTCGTATACCCTATGCATGGGGCTGGAATTATTGAAGGAATCGAAGAAAAAGAGATTCTTGGCCAGAAGAAAAAGTACTTTATTATGCGAATGCCTATAGGAGAAATGAAGGTCATGATACCCATGGAAAACGTGTCGCACATTGGTTTGCGTCAGGTAGTGGGGTTGGATGCTGTCAATCGAGTCATGGACATCTTAGGAACAGACACGTCAGATGAAGAAGCAAATTGGAATCAAAGATATCGAGCCAATATGGATAAAATGAAAAGCGGAGACATATACGAAATAGCAGATGTGGTTAGAAGTTTAATGGTCAGAGATCGAGCAAAGGGTCTTTCCACAGGGGAAAGAAAGATGCTGGATCAAGCTAAGCAGATTTTAATTAGCGAATTAGCATTAGTCGAGGACAGAACATCGGATGAGCTTTTCTCCATGCTAGATGGTATCGTATATGAGAAAGATGCGTCCTTGTGACGCGTTTTTTTTCATCAAAAAAAGGGTATAGGATTGTAAAAAACAGGTTTAATATTCTGCAAATTAGGGAAATAGTGAAACAAACTTTGCCTAAATACGTTATATAAGAATACGCAGGTTTTTTATATGATCAGCACCCTATTTTTTAATAAGTAGTGGAGGGAGAAAATTAGGGCTTTACGCCAATCTGACTTGGTAATGAAGCCTTGTTCCTCTTCCCCACAAAAGACCTATGTAAGTAACTGTTGAAGCAATGTTTAGATAATAGGTTTGATTATATAGAAAGTTGTCCATACTGAGGAGGGAGGTGGTGAAGCAGTGTTAAAAAGAATCATTCAAATATTTTTTGCCGTATTAGGAGCTGTACTGGGCTTTCAATATGGGGCACTTGCTGTCCAAGGATTAAATGAACTCTTAAATTTAGGCTTGGATTCTTTGACGGGGGAAGGTCCCTTATATCCGTTAATTTATGCTCTAGTTGGAGCGGTATTGTTTGTATTAGTAACGTATTGGTTAACGGATTATATTGTCCGTATGATTCGCTGGGGTGAAGACATTTTATTAAAGCTACCAATTACAGACGTTGTAATGGGGGCGTTAGGCTTAATTGTTGGTCTTATTGTTGCTTTTTTACTTATACAACCTATTTTGTTAATTCCCATAGTCGGTCAAATTATACCTGTGTTTGTCTCTGTATTGTTTGGATATATCGGCTTCCAGGTAGGCTTCAAAAAGCGTGAAGAGTTGATTTCTCTCTTTACCCTTGGGCGTATGGGTAAGGACAAAAAGGGAGAGCAACAATCTCATTATGAGCATAAAATTTTAGATACTAGTGTCATTATTGACGGGCGTATCGCTGATATTTGTAAAACTGGGTTTATTGAAGGGACAATGGTTATACCTAGCTTTGTCCTTGAGGAGCTACAGCATATTGCTGATTCATCAGATGTGCTCAAAAGGAATCGAGGGAGAAGAGGATTAGATATTCTAAATCGTATTCAGAAAGAGCTTGAGATGAAGGTTCATATTTATGAGGGCGATTTTGAGGATATTCAGGAAGTAGATAGCAAGCTAGTGAAGCTAGCTAAAGTATTAAATGGGAAGGTCGTCACGAACGACTTCAATCTAAACAAGGTCTGTGAGCTACAGCGTGTTCCCGTGCTTAATATCAATGATTTAGCGAATGCTGTGAAGCCAGTGGTTTTACCAGGTGAAGAGCTAAGGGTGCAGGTCATTAAGGATGGTAAGGAACATAATCAGGGTGTAGCTTACTTAGATGATGGGACAATGATTGTGGTAGAAGGAGGACGTGAATACATTGGATCTGAAATTGATGTTTTAGTTACAAGTGTGCTACAAACTTCAGCAGGTCGCATGATATTCGCTAAGCCTAAATTACTAGAAAAAGCCCTATAAAGCAAAAAACGAGCGATACCTCTCGAAAAGCTTGCTATACGCTACTTGCGTATATCCTTTTTGAGAGGTATTTTTATTATAGGTATATAGGTTTGTTTTAATGGAGGGATATTGTGCGAATAGCAGCAGTTATCTGTGCAGCAGGGCAAGGAAAGCGTATGGGGTTAGGAAGAAACAAGCAGTTTTTAGAGCTTAAGGGAAAGCCTTTACTGATCCATACACTAGAGCGTTGGAAAAGCTTTTCCTTCATTGATGAGCTTGTTGTCGTTGTAGGAGCAGCCGAAGTGGGAGAGGTTCAAGAGCTTATCCAAGCCTATCAACTCAATCATGTTTCGCAGGTTGTAGCAGGAGGAGCTGAGAGGCAGGATAGTGTGTATCAGGGCTTATTGGCGCTAAAGGAGACATCCCCGAATGTTGTCTTAATCCATGATGGGGCTAGACCGTTTATTCGTGAAAAACATGTGGCGGAATTAATTGAAGCAGTTAAAGAAAGGGAGGCAGCTGTAGTAGCTGTGCCTGTTAAGGATACGATTAAGAGAGTAGATGACCAGCAGCATATTACGGAAACATTAAAACGGGACGAGCTATGGGCCATGCAGACCCCTCAAGGGTTTAGCTATTCTTTGATTTTAGAGGCACATGAGACGGCCTTAGAACAGCGAGTTCTAGCAACGGATGATGCAGCACTTGTTGAGCTGTTAGGTCATCAGGTAAGCGTTGTGCAAGGGGATGAGCTTAACATTAAGCTGACTACACCACAGGATATTCAGCTAGCTGCGTTTATTCTTAGTTCTCAGGAAAAAGGCTGAAGGGATTTACAATAAGAAAACGTAAATGAGGAAATAAGCACTAGAGAAGGAGCGCAAAAATGATGAATGTACGGGTTGGACAAGGATTTGACGTGCATCAATTGGTAGCGGATCGTCCGTTGATTATTGGAGGAGTAACGATTCCTTATGAAAAGGGGCTGCTAGGTCATTCTGATGCTGATGTTTTACTGCATACAATAAGTGATGCAATCTTAGGAGCTATTGGGGAAGGGGACATAGGCAGGCATTTCCCTGATACGTCGGAGGAGTTTAAGGATGCGGATTCCTTTGTTCTTCTTCAAAAGGTTTGGGAGCTAGCTGTACAAAAAGGCTATTCTTTAGGGAACATAGACGCCACCATTATCGCTCAAAAACCGAAAATGGCTGCTTATATTCCCCAAATGGTTGAGAGAATAGCAGAAGCAGTAGAATGTGAGATTGATCAAGTTAATGTAAAGGCAACCACAACAGAGAAGCTAGGCTTTCCTGGACGTGGAGAGGGCATCGCCTCACAAGCTGTTGTTTTACTAACCAAATAAACGAGAGGCTTTCCATCTTGACCATCCTCTTGGGAATGTTTACAATACAGGAAGGCTAGTTTGAAAAACGGAAGGTGGAAACATGACCAAAGACATTCGAGTGCGTTACGCACCAAGTCCGACAGGGCATTTACACATTGGGAATGCGCGAACAGCGCTATTTAATTACTTATTCGCACGTCATCATCAAGGCAAGATGATTATTCGTGTTGAGGATACAGATACAAAGCGAAATGTAGCAGGTGGGGAAGAAAATCAGCTAGAGTATTTGAAATGGCTAGGTATTGATTGGGATGAAAGTATAGACAAAGACGGAGGGTACGGTCCTTATCGTCAAACAGAACGTCTAGAGATTTATAAAAAGTATTGGACAGAGCTACTTGAGCAAGGTCTAGCGTATAAATGCTACTGCACAGAGGAAGAGCTTGAGCAGGAGCGCGAGGAGCAAACAGCTCGTGGGGAAATGCCGCGCTATTCTGGTAAGCACCGTGACCTAACACCAGAGCAGCAGCAGGCCTTTGAAGCAGAAGGAAGAGTGCCAAGCATTCGATTCCGTGTTCCTGAGGATCGCACGTATACGTTCGTGGACATGATCAAAGGGGAGGTTTCCTTTGATTCAAATGGAACAGGAGACTTTGTTATTGTTAAGAAGGATGGAATTCCAACATACAACTTTGCTGTTGTATTGGATGACCACTTGATGGAGATATCCCATGTACTACGTGGGGATGATCATATTTCTAACACACCAAGGCAGCTTATGATTTATGAAGCATTGAAGTGGGAGCCTCCTACGTTTGGTCATATGACACTGATCGTCAATGAACAGCGTAAGAAGCTGAGCAAGCGAGATGAGTCGATCATTCAATTTATTGAGCAATATGACAACTTAGGGTACGTACCGGAAGCGTTGTTCAATTTTATTGCCCTACTAGGCTGGTCTCCAGAGGGAGAAGAAGAGGTCTTTTCTAAAGCAGAGCTGATTGAGATCTTTAAAGAATCTCGTTTATCAAAAAGTCCAGCGTTGTTCGATACAGACAAACTAGCTTGGATGAATAATCATTATATCAAGCAATTATCACCTGAAGCTTTGGTGGAGCTAGTGCTACCATTTCTACAGAAAGCTGGCCTTGTAGCCGAGCAGCCTACAGCAGAGGAATTAGAGTGGGCGTCACAGCTCATCGTCCTGCATCAAGAAAAGCTACGTTATGGGGCTGAGATTGTGGAGCATACGGAGCTCTTTTTCTCCGATGAGCTTGTTTATTCGGAGGAGGCGAAGGAGGTTCTGCGTGAAGAGCAGGTGCCAGAGGTGGCCAAGGCCTTTTTAACGCAGCTAGAGCAATTAGAGGAGTACTCAGCTGAATCTATTAAAGCAGCTGTGAAGACTGTGCAAAAGGAAACGGGCTATAAAGGCAAGCAGCTTTTCATGCCGATTCGAGTGATGGGCTCAGGACAGATTCATGGACCGGATCTAATGCAGACTCTTTTCCTACTGGGGCAGGATAAAGTGATCGCAAGAGTGACACCATTCACGAACGACTATCATAATATGGTGCAGTAGTTTAGATTGATGAAAAACGAATAGAATGAAAGATAGATGATCAAAACAGAATATAGAAAATCACCATTGACGAGGAAGAGTATGACCTAACTGTTCGACAGAGAGAGTTGTCAGGACCTGTTTCATTTGCAGGTGAGGCTGAAAGCAGCTTGAGTCAGGAGGATCAGAAAGTGCACCTCTGAGGAGATGAGCCGAATTGTTCACAGTCTTGATCATAAAGACTTGTTGAAGGCTAGGCTCATACGGGATGATCCCGTTATCAGAAAATGAGGGAAACAAACAGTCATTCTGTTTGTTTAATCAGAGTGGAACCGCGGGAATAGACCGTCTCTGTGCATAATGTATGGAGGCGGTCTTTTTGTTTGCGGTTATTTCGTTCATGGGAAGGATATAGATAAGGTAAGGAGGCTAGATGATGTGGAAGAAGATGAAACAGGACATTCAAGCTGTTTTCGACCGAGATCCAGCGGCTAGGAGCACTTTGGAAGTAATTTTAACTTATTCTGGACTACATGCCGTATGGTTTCATCGAGTAGCCCATGCTTTGTACAAACGTAGACTGTTCTTTCTAGCTCGTTGCCTGTCACAAATCAGCAGGTTTTTAACGGGAATTGAAATTCATCCTGGAGCTAGGATTGGTAGAGGTCTTTTCATAGATCATGGAATGGGAGTTGTCATCGGGGAAACGTGTGAAATTGGGGATTACGTCACCCTTTTTCAAGGAGTAACCCTCGGAGGAACAGGGAAGGAAAAAGGCAAGCGGCATCCTACGATAGAGGATAATGTGTTGATTGCTTCAGGAGCAAAGGTATTAGGCTCCTTTACGATTGGTAAGAATTCGAAAATTGGAGCCGGATCTGTGGTTCTTAGGGAGGTTCCTCCCAACTCGACAGTGGTTGGTATTCCAGGGAGAGTGGTTGCGCAGGATGGACATCGTGTGGCTTCAGATTTAGACCAAGTAAACCTGCCTGATCCTCTGGCGGATAAGCTGAGACAGATGCAAGAAGAAATAAATGAGCTAAAGCAAGAGCTTAATCAATGGCGGAAAGGAATAGAAAAAGATGTCCATAAGGATTTATAACACATTAACACGAAAAAAAGAGGAGTTTGTTCCCTTAGAGCCTGGGAAGGTCAAAATGTACGTCTGTGGCCCAACGGTTTATAACCATATCCATATAGGGAATACGAGACCAGCTATCTTTTTTGATACGGTTAGACGTTACCTGATTTATAAAGGATATGATGTTCAATTTGTCTCTAATTTTACGGATGTGGATGATCGCATCATACAAGCTGGAATTGAGCAAGGCATTAGTGCTCAGGAGGTGGCAGAGCTTTATATTGACTCTTACCACTCATATACGTCGAAGCTTGGCGTACAAAAAGCGGATGAGCATCCTAGAGTGACAGAAAACATGAATGAAATTGTTGATTTTATTGATCAGCTTGTTCAGAAAGGGATCGCTTATGAAGCGAATGGAGACGTGTATTACCGTACGAACCACTTTGACGATTATGGCAAGCTATCTCATCAGAAGACGTCAGAGCTTTTTGAAGGTGTACGAATAGGTGTTGGAGAGGCAAAGGAATCACCTACGGATTTTACGCTTTGGAAAAAAGCAAAGCCACAGGAGGTTTCTTGGGATAGCCCATGGGGGCAAGGACGCCCTGGCTGGCATATTGAGTGCTCATCCATGATTCGTAAATACCTTGGTGATACGATTGATATTCATGGGGGAGGAATTGATCTAGTTTTTCCTCATCATGAAAACGAAATTGCTCAGACGGAAGCGTTAACCGAAAAGCCCTTAGCTAACTATTGGATGCACAACGCGATGCTTAACATAGATAATCAGAAAATGTCTAAGTCGTTAGGGAATTTTGTGCGAGTAAATGATGTGCTTGCTCAGCATGATCCGCAGGTGGTTCGGTTTTTTATGCTAAGTGGACAATATCGTAGTCCGATTAATTTTAGCGACCTGCTATTAGATCAAGCAAGTAACGGCTTTGACCGGCTAAAGACAGTGGTTGCTAATCTCGCACATCGTTTTAAAACGGCATTAGATACAGACGTATCCGAGGAACAGCTAGAGCAGCTTGGGAAGTGGAAGGCAGCGTTTGAGGAAGCGATGAATGATGATTTTAACACGGCGGCGGCCATTAGTGTGCTCTTTGAATTAACAAGAGAAATCAATACCGTGTTGCAGGAGGAAAGTGCACCATTAAAGCTATTGCAGCAGTATCATACAACATTGCTTACGCTTGCTGGTGTTCTAGGAATTGTGCTTGCCGAAGAGCCGGAGCTTTTGGATGCGGACATCGAACAGCTTATCGAGGAGCGTCAACAAGCTCGCCGAGAGCGAAATTTTGCTCGAGCTGATGAAATTCGAGATCAATTGAGTCAGCAGGGAATTATTTTAGAGGATACTCCTCAGGGAATGCGCTGGCGTAGAAAATGAGTGAGATGATTAACCAAAAGCTACCAAAGGATCCGTTTCAGTATAACGGTTTAGCACTGGCCTATATGGGAGATGCCGTTTATGAGATTTATGTTAGGAGGCATCTTCTGCATCTGGGAGGGACAAAGGCTCATATGCTTCATGTGCAGGCCACAAGCTATGTGTCAGCAAAGGCTCAGGCCCATGTTCTGGCTGATATTCTTGAACGGGGTTGTTTAACAGAACGAGAGCTTGATGTGGTTAAGCGTGGTCGCAATGCCAAGAGTGGGACAAGTCCAAAGAATACGGAGCTAAAAATCTATCGTCAAAGCACAGCGTTTGAAAGTTTAATCGGCTATCTCTATTTAATGGATCAGAACGATCGTTTAGAGGAAATCATTAGCATGGCATTTTCAATACTTGAAGGGAAAGGGGAGGCAGGACATGAGTGAGGAATGGATTGGGGGGAAGAACCCCATATTAGAAGCGCTTCGTGCAGAACGTCCAATCAATAAAATTTGGGTCGCAGAAAACTCGGTTCAGGGAGCAATGAAGGAGCTGTTGCAACTTGCCAAAGCTCAAAATATTGTGGTTCAAAACGCACCTAAGAAGAAATTGGATCAATTGGCTGGAGAGATTACTCATCAAGGTGTGCTCGCTTCGGTGGCTGCTTATGAATATGCGGAGATTGATGATCTTTTTGCTCGGGCCAAGGAAAAGAATGAAGATCCGTTTTTCTTAATCTTAGACGAAATCGAGGATCCTCATAATCTTGGTTCGATCCTGCGTACAGCAGACGCAACGGGAGTGCATGGCGTAATTATTCCTAAGCGTAGAGCTGTGGGCTTAACGGCAACGGTGGCGAAGGCATCGGCTGGAGCGATTGAATATGTCCCTGTAGCACGTGTAACAAATATTGCCCAAACGATAGATGAACTGAAGGACAGAGGGGTATGGATTGCAGGTACAGACGCGCAAGGGAAAGAGGATTATCGACAGGCTACTTTCGGTCTGCCTATTGCTCTAGTGATAGGAAGTGAAGGAAAAGGTATCGGAAGGTTAATTTTAAAGAAATGTGACTTTACCATTCAGCTTCCACTCGTTGGTCACGTGAACTCCTTAAATGCTTCTGTGGCAGCATCAGTTCTGATGTATGAGGTGTTTCGCCGCCGGAATCCCGTGGCCTAAGGGGGGGCCGTCTTGGAAGAGGTTCTAGTGGTTGACGGTTATAATATTATTGGGGAAGCGTTCAGCACCAGTGTCCTTGAAGAAAATGACCTAGAAAAAGGCCGAGACTGGCTGATTGAAAAGCTAGCTGAGTATCAGGGCTTTACGGGAACGAAGGTGTATCTCATTTTTGATGCTCATATGGTCCAGGGGATAGGGAAAAAGCTGAAGCAGAAGAGGCTAGAGATTATTTTTACGAAGGAAAATGAGACGGCTGATGAACGGATAGAAAAACTGGTCAGAGAGATCAAAAGGGTACAGCGTAGAATCTATGTCGCTACGTCAGATCATACTGAGCAGTGGGTTGTATTCGGGCAAGGAGCGCTACGTAAGTCGGCCAGAGAGCTACTTATAGAGCTTAATCAAGTAGAAGGAAAGATTAAGCACACGGTGCAAGAGAAGTACAAGGATAAGCCTAAAAGTAAATTTCCGCTTAATCCGGAGATGGCAGAACTTTTCGAAAAATGGCGAAGAGGCAAATAACCTGCTGTTGACGCTTTTGAGGCTCTTCATGTATAATGTCCTTACTATTGGTCGCTTAGTTCGGGGGGATAAGGGTGAATCTAGATTACCAAGTGGCAACTCATGTAGAGTTTGAACGTTTGCCTGATGAAGAGCTTGTGGAGCTTGTGAGAGATGGAGATTTAGATGCCTTAGAGTATTTGATTCACAAATATAAGAATTTCGTGCGGGCTAAAGCTAGATCTTATTTCCTAATAGGTGCGGATCGAGAGGATATTGTGCAGGAAGGAATGATTGGGTTATACAAATCCATTCGTGACTTTAAAGAGGACAAGCTTTCTTCTTTCAAGGCATTTGCCGAACTGTGCATTACGCGTCAAATCATTACCGCTATTAAGACGGCTACAAGGCAAAAGCACATCCCTCTTAACTCTTACGTTTCTCTAGATAAACCAATTTATGATGAAGAATCAGATCGAACCTTACTCGATATTTTGTGTGGGACGAAAGTCACAGACCCTGAGGAACTGATTATTAATCAGGAGGAATTCGACGACATTGAAATCAAGATGGGTGAAATTCTAAGTGAGCTAGAAAGAGAAGTGCTGATGCTGTATTTAGATGGCAGGTCCTATCAGGAAATTGCTTTTGACCTTAATCGTCATGTTAAATCGATTGATAATGCCCTGCAGAGAGTGAAGCGTAAGCTAGAGAGGTACTTAGAAATTCGAGAAGTTTCCCTGTAATGATTTATGAACGATGGATGCATATATAGGGCGGCTAAGCTCACTCTAAAACTCTGTACAAAAGGTGAGCTGCTAGATTAAGAGAATATCTTTGAACCGGGCTATAATCATCTGGAACGAACACAAAATAAAAGGTAGGTAAAAGGTGCTCCAAATGGGAGTGGGATCATCTTTTAGCTGCCTTTTCTCGTTTAGGAGAGATGGCCCTATTTTAAGAAAGTATGTGATGGTAGTAAATTGGCTAGAATAAACTCTATGACCCTCTATTGGATGAATTGACAGGGCGTATGCGGTGTGATAAAGTATGTGGGTAGCCATGCGTCAACTGCGCATAGTTTTTTTCATTGTGTTTGAAAAACTTGGTTTGTCGCCAAGTACGGATGGCGAAAGCTTAGTTTTTCTTATACTATCGACCTGTAGATTTAATCATCTTCTGATAGTATAAAAAAAGCTACTGTCTATGATAGAAATGGAAGATAGAATCAACATAGAGGGGGTGTCTACATGCGCGTGAACGTTACTTTAGCTTGCACAGAGTGCAAACAACGTAATTACATTACAGACAAGAACAAGCGAAACAATACAGAGCGTATTGAAATGAAAAAGCATTGCAAATTCTGCAACAGTCACACTTTACATCGTGAAACTAAATAGTCTATAGCTTATTGAAAGAAAGTAAGCCTACCAATTGAAGCTGTTTGCTCGTGTATGTATTAGTATGGAGGTGGCGTTATGGGATTCTTATCAAAGATTGGGAATGGATTTAGAAAATCAGCTCATTTCTTCCGTGATGGATGGCTAGAGTTGAAAAAAGTCCGCTGGCCTAATCGTAAGGAATTAGTGAGCTATACGCTCGTCGTTTTAACAACTGTTGTACTTATAGCAATCTTCTTTACGATCATTGATAGTGGATTATCTGAGCTTTTAAGAGTCATTTTAGGTTAAATCTTGTCTTAAACTAACGCTAGGGGGGAAGGGACAAACGGTCCCATTTTATAATGGAAAAAAGATGGTATGTTGTCCATACTTACTCTGGGTATGAAAACAAAGTTAAAGCAAACCTTGAGATGCGCGTCGAATCGATGAAGATGACGGACAAGATCTTTCGTGTGCTCGTCCCTCAGGATGAAGAGACGGAAATCAAAGATGGCAAAAAGAAAACCGTTATGAAAAAGAAGTTCCCTGGCTACGTGCTGGTAGAAATGATCATGACAGATGATTCATGGTATGTCGTACGTAACACTCCAGGAGTAACTGGATTTATCGGTTCCTATGGCGGCGGATCAAAGCCAACTCCCCTATTACCGGAAGAAGTAACTTCTCTCTTGAAGCAAATGGGTGTTGAAGAAGCCCGCATCAAGGTTGATTTTGCTCTTCACGAAAACGTGAAGGTGAAGGAAGGCCCTTTTGCCAACTTTATTGGTATGATTGAGGAAATTTCTGATGAGAAGCAAAAGGTGAAGGTGCGAGTCAATATGTTTGGCCGCGAAACCCCGGTTGAGCTTGATTTTTCTAAAATTGAGAAAGTCTAACGTATAGAAGCACGGTTTGATCTTTACCAGGTCAGTATTCATCATGTTTTTCGTAAAAAAAGATTTGAAAGTTATTTGAAACTATGATAACTTTATTATGTTAATCTCTCGGAAGCTTATTTGGCGCTGTAAGGCGCTTTGATACAGATTATGAGAGTGGCTTTAGCAAACGGCTAAAGAATAGAGTGGGAGGGTGTAAAACCCGTTAACCACATCACGGACTAAGGAGGTGTGTCGCGTGGCGAAAAAGGTCATTAAAATCGTAAAACTTCAAATTCCAGCTGGGAAAGCGAATCCGGCTCCACCAGTAGGACCTGCACTAGGTCAAGCTGGTATTAATATCATGGGATTTTGTAAAGAATTTAACGCTCAAACGTCTGACAAAGCGGGTCTAATTATACCGGTTGAAATTACCGTATTTGAAGACCGTTCATTTACATTTATCTTAAAGACTCCGCCTGCTGCTGTCTTATTAAAGAAGGCTGCTGGTATTGAGTCTGGTTCTGGTGAACCAAACAAAAAGAAGGTTGCTACGGTAAAGCGTGATAAAGTACGCGAAATCGCGGAAGCGAAAATGCCAGATCTAAATGCAGCCAGCGTTGAAGCTGCGATGCTTATGGTTGAAGGTACTGCTCGTAGCATGGGAATCGTTATTGAAGACTAAGAAGCAAGCAAAGAGGTTAGTTTGGTGAAGGGATAAGGCTCCCGGTGTCCAGTATCTAACCTCTAAAACGTGGGAGGTTTAACCGCTAACACCACAAGGAGGTAAAGGAAATGGCGAAAAAAGGTAAAAAATATCAAGAAGCTGCCAAGCTAGTTGATCGCGAAACATCTTATGATCCAACAGAAGCGATTGAGCTAGTGAAAAAAGCAGCATCTGCTAACTTTGATGAAACGATTGAGGTAGCTGCTCGTTTAGGAGTAGACCCAAAGAAAGCGGATCAACAGATTCGTGGAGCAGTCGTTTTACCACATGGTACTGGTAAAGTTCAACGCGTGCTTGTGTTCGCAAAAGGTGAAAAGGCTAAAGAAGCTGAAGCAGCTGGTGCAGATCACGTTGGGGACGAAGATTTAATCAACAAAATTAATCAAGGCTGGTTCGATTTTGATGTTGTTGTAGCTACTCCAGATATGATGGCTCAAGTTGGTAAGCTTGGACGTGTTTTAGGACCTAAAGGCTTAATGCCAAACCCTAAAACAGGAACAGTTACATTCGATATCACAAAAGCGATTAATGAGATTAAAGCTGGTAAGGTAGAATATCGTGTTGACCGTAACGGAAACATTCACGTTCCAATCGGGAAGGTTTCCTTTGACTCAGATAAGCTAGCTGATAACCTAGCAACAATCGTGAATACGTTAATCAAAGCTAAGCCACCAGCAGCAAAAGGTGTTTACATGCGTAATGTATCCATCAGCTCTACAATGGGTCCTGGTGTGCGTCTTCAAACAGCGAAATATACAGGCTAAGCAAAGCTACTATGATTTTCTCTATGGTTGCATTGACGCCAGGGTAAATTCATGATAGTATAGGCTTTGTGTTTAAAATAGCATATCAACTATACCGTAGACAGAGGGTGCTTTGGTCACAAAGCTTAAAATCCTTCCGAGGTTTTCATATTCTAGTGTTCTGTGTTTGACACAGATGAACTTGATGATGATCAGCCTTCGACTGTCTATGTCGAAGGCTTTTTCTAACGATAACGATACGGGATAGATGAAGATGAAATTGTAGGAGGTGTAAAAAATGGGCGTACGTGAAGAAAAACAACAGGTCGTACAAGAAATTGCAGCAAAGCTTCGTGAGAGCAAAAGCACAGTGCTTGTTGACTATCGTGGACTTGACGTAGGACAGGTGACAGAGCTTCGTAAGCAATTACGTGAAGCGGGTGTAGAGATGAAAGTCTACAAAAATACACTTTCTCGCCGTGCTACTCAAGAAGCGGATTTAACAGACCTAGACGCATTTCTAGTTGGACCAACAGCGATTGCTACTTCTGTTGAAGATGCCATTGCACCAGCGAAGATTTTACATCAATTCGCTAAGAAAAACGAGGATCTTGAAATTAAAGCAGGGATCGTTGAAGGTAAAATTGTAGATGTGAATGAGATCAAAGCGTTAGCTGATCTACCATCTCGCGAAGGTCTACTTTCTATGTTGCTTAGCGTGCTTCAAGCACCTGTACGTAACTTTGCGTTGGCAACAAAAGCTGTTGCTGATCAAAAAGCAGAATAAGCTTCAAATGGTTTGATTAAATAAAAAAATGAATCGATATATATCGATATTACAGGAGGATTATCATGTCTAAAGAGCAAATTATCGACGCGATTAAAGAAATGACTGTTCTTGAATTAAATGACTTAGTTAAAGCTATTGAGGAAGAATTTGGCGTAACGGCTGCTGCACCAGTTGCTGTAGCTGGTGGTGGCGGAGCTGCTGCTGCTGAAGAGCAATCTGAATTTGATGTTATCCTTACAAGTGCTGGAGCTTCTAAAATCAACGTAATTAAAGTTGTTCGTGAAGTAACTGGACTAGGATTAAAAGAAGCTAAAGCTTTAGTTGACGAAGCACCAAAACCAATCAAAGAAAAAGTAGCTAAAGAAGAAGCTGAAGAAGTAAAAGCGAAGCTTGAAGAAGCTGGAGCTAACGTAGAAGTAAAATAATTTTTCGTAGCCTACAATTTGACCCGCTGTATTGCACAGCGGGTTTTCATTTCAGGTGGAAGGATTCTTCTTTTTTATTCAGCAGTAAGGAGCGATACGAATGTCCGATCATTATTATTCTAAGCAACCTCAAACCTCAAGCCAGGAGGCCCTCCTTCATGTCCGCTTGAGAGATCAAGACCTACGCTTTTACACAGATCGCGGAGTGTTTTCAAAGAAAGGTGTAGATTTTGGATCTCAGCTCTTAATCGAGTATGCGGAGGTAGGAGAAGCAGCGCGAATTTTAGATGTAGGCTGTGGGTATGGTCCAATAGGTTTAAGCTTAGCCAAAGAATCTCCTGCAAGGCAGGTAACGATGGTTGATATTAATGAAAGGGCTCTACACCTATGCCAAAAGAACGCGGAACTAAACCAGCTGTCAAACGTAAGGATTTTAGAAAGTAATCTATTAGAAAAGCTTCAAGGTCAAACGTTTGATATCATTCTTTCAAATCCGCCGATACGCGCTGGCAAGGATGTGGTTCATGGGCTGTTCGAGCAAGCGGATGAAGCGTTGAACGATGGTGGAGAGCTATGGGTTGTGATTCAGAAAAAACAAGGCTCGCCGTCTGCTTTTGCCAAGCTAGAAGAGTTATATGAAAAAGTTGAAGAGGTTACAAAAAAGAAAGGATATCGTATCTTTCGAGCAAAAAAGGGGCAAAAAACATAAATATTGACTGGATTTCGGATTTGTGATAACCTTATAAAATGCCAATATAGATAGATTTTTAGAATGCCTTTTCTCTGTTTGTCAAGTAGATTTATGAAAATTGCAAGGTATGAAAGGTTTCAATTTCGGTAAATCTACAATAATAGAGCGTTAGTTTGTAAATGAGGTTACTATAACCCATTTTTTCTTTTTGTTTTCCGCAATACCACGTACGAGGGGTGAATGATGTGGCAGGTCAACTTGTTCAGTATGGAAGATACCGACAAAGAAGAAGCTACTCCAGAATTAAAGAGGTATTAGACTTACCGAATCTTATCGAAATTCAAGAGGCTTCCTATCAATGGTTTTTAGATGAGGGGCTAAGAGAGATGTTCCAAGAAATCTCTCCTATTCAGGATTTCACAGGAAATCTAGTTCTTGAGTTTATTGATTATAGCTTAGGTGAGCCTAAATACTCTGTAGAAGAGTCTAAGGAGCGTGATGTTACTTACGCTGCACCTCTACGAGTGAAAGTACGTCTCATTAACAAGGAGACAGGTGAGGTTAAGGAACAAGAAGTGTTTATGGGAGATTTCCCACTGATGACAGACACAGGAACATTTATTATTAATGGTGCTGAGCGTGTTATTGTCAGTCAGCTTGTTCGTTCTCCAAGTGTTTACTTTAGTAAAAAGATGGATAAAAACGGTAAAATGGGATATACAGCAACTGTTATTCCAAACCGTGGTGCCTGGTTAGAGCTTGAAACGGATGCTAAGGATATCATCTATGTGCGTATTGACCGGACAAGAAAGCTACCCGTGACCGTTCTTCTTCGTGCTTTAGGCTTTAGTAGTGATCAAGAAATTATTAATCTGTTTGGTGAAAATCAATATATGCGCAACACGTTAGAGAAGGATAATACCGACTCTACAGACAAAGCTCTTATCGAAATCTATGAAAGATTACGTCCAGGAGAGCCACCAACGATAGATAATGCAAAAAGTTTATTAGAATCAAGATTCTTCGACCCGAAGCGCTACGATTTAGCGAATGTTGGGCGTTATAAGATAAATAAAAAGCTCCATATTAAGAATCGCTTGTTTAATCAGCGTGTAGCTGAGACGCTTGCCGATCCTGAAACAGGAGAAATTATAGCTGAGACAGGTCAGACTTTAGATCGACGTGTCTTAAACAAGCTTATCCCTTATTTAGAAAACGGAATTAACCTGAAAAAAGCGCGCCCTAATGAAGGTGTACTAGAAGGAGATATCGATTTACAAAGCATTGATATCTATTCTCCAGCTGATCAGGATGATGAAGAGATCATTAAGGTTATTTCGAATGCCCTTGTCGATAAAAAGGTAAAGCATATTACACCTGCTGATATTATTGCCTCAATTAATTATTTTATTAATTTATTGCATGGCGTAGGAAGCACGGATGATATTGACCACCTTGGAAATCGTCGTTTGCGTTCTGTAGGAGAGCTACTGCAGAATCAATTTAGAATTGGTCTTTCACGTATGGAAAGAGTTGTACGTGAGCGTATGTCCATTCAGGATGCCAATGCGATTACACCACAGGCTTTGATTAATATACGTCCCGTGATAGCGGCTATTAAAGAGTTCTTCGGAAGCTCTCAATTATCTCAGTTCATGGATCAAACGAATCCATTAGCAGAGCTTACGCACAAGAGACGTTTGTCTGCTTTAGGACCTGGTGGATTAACGCGTGAACGTGCTGGTTTTGAAGTGCGTGACGTGCATCACTCTCACTATGGTCGTATGTGTCCGATTGAGACTCCAGAGGGACCAAACATCGGTTTAATTAACTCCCTTTCATCCTTTGCTAGAGTGAATGAATATGGGTTTATCGAAACGCCTTATCGTAAGGTAGATCATGATACAAATACAGTTACAGCACAAATCGATTATTTGACAGCTGATGAAGAGGATAATTTTATTATCGCTCAGGCTAATGCTCTACTAACAGAGGATGGTCGTTTTGTGAATGAGCAAGTTGTATCACGTTTCAAGGATGACATTCTAACGGTGTCAAATGAACGTGTTGATTACATGGACGTTTCTCCTAAACAGGTTGTTTCTGTAGCGACGGCGTGTATTCCGTTCTTAGAGAATGATGACTCCAACCGTGCTCTGATGGGTGCGAACATGCAACGTCAAGCAGTCCCACTTCTTATCCCGCGCTCTCCTATTGTCGGAACAGGGATGGAGTATAAAGCGGCGAAGGACTCTGGAGCTGCGGTTGTTTCAAAGCATGCTGGAGTGATTGAAAGAGTAACGGCCAAGGAAATTTGGTTGCGTCGTATCGCCACAGTAGATGGCAAAGAAGTACAAGGCGAGTTAGATAAATATCGCTTGCTCAAATATCAAAGATCCAATCAAGGAACTTCATATAATCAGCGTCCTATCGTAAGTGTGGGTGAAAGAGTTGAAAAAGGAGAAATCCTTGCCGACGGACCTTCCATGGAGAAGGGTGAGCTTGCTTTAGGTCAAAATGTCCTTGTTGGATTCATGACCTGGGAAGGCTATAACTTTGAGGATGCGATTATTCTTAGCGAACGTTTAGTTAAGGATGATGTGTATACATCAATCCATATCGAAGAGTATGAGTCTGAAGCCCGTGATACGAAGCTTGGTCCAGAGGAAATCACACGTGATATTCCAAATGTAGGGGAAGATGCCCTGAAGAACCTGGATGAGCGAGGCATTATCCGTATCGGTGCAGAGATTAATGATGGAGATATCTTAGTTGGAAAAGTAACTCCAAAAGGAGTAACTGAATTAACGGCTGAGGAGCGCTTGCTACACGCTATTTTCGGTGAAAAAGCAAGAGAGGTTCGTGATACATCACTAAGAGTTCCACACGGTGGATCAGGAATTATCTTAGACGTTAAAGTATTCACTAGAGCAAATGGAGATGAGCTTCCGCCAGGAGTTAATCAGCTTGTGCGTGTCTATATCGTACAGAAGAGAAAGATTTCCGAAGGGGATAAGATGGCTGGTCGTCACGGTAATAAAGGGGTTATCGCTCGGATTATGCCTGAAGAGGATATGCCTTACATGCCAGACGGTACGCCACTTGACGTCATGTTAAATCCTCTAGGGGTTCCTTCACGGATGAACATCGGTCAGGTGCTTGAGCTTCACTTAGGTATGGCCGGTAGAAAGCTTGGTCAACACATGGCTACTTCTGTTTTTGATGGAGCGCGTGAGGAAGACATTTGGTCTACTGTTGAGGAAGCGGGAATGGATCCAGACGGAAAAACAGCCCTCTTTGATGGTCGAACAGGGGAGCAGTTTGATAACCGCGTGTCTGTAGGGATCATGTATATGATTAAGCTGGCTCACATGGTCGATGATAAGATCCACGCTCGTTCTACAGGACCTTACTCTCTAGTTACACAGCAGCCATTGGGTGGTAAAGCTCAATTTGGTGGTCAGCGTTTTGGAGAGATGGAGGTTTGGGCACTTGAAGCGTACGGAGCAGCTTACACGCTTCAGGAGATCCTGACTGTGAAATCGGATGATATTGTTGGACGTGTGAAGACGTATGAAGCGATCGTTAAAGGAGAAAACGTCCCTGAGCCAGGTGTACCTGAATCCTTTAAAGTATTGATCAAAGAGCTTCAAAGCTTAGGAATGGATGTGAAAATCCTTTCCTCTGATGAAGAAGAGATTGACATGAGAGAGACAGACGAAGAGGAAGATCAGACGAACGAAAAGCTGAACCTGAATCTTGAAGCCAACGAAGCTAGTGAATAAGAGAACATATTGCGAAAAAGTAGGAGGTATGCTCCTTGATAGATGTCAATAATTTTGAGTACATGCAGATTGGATTAGCATCGCCGAATAAGATTCGATCTTGGTCACGTGGAGAGGTCAAGAAGCCAGAAACGATTAACTATCGTACACTCAAGCCGGAAAAGGAAGGCTTGTTCTGTGAGAAAATTTTTGGACCGCAAAAGGACTGGGAATGTCACTGCGGAAAATATAAGCGTGTTCGCTATAAAGGTGTAGTGTGTGACCGTTGTGGAGTAGAGGTTACTCGCTCCAAGGTGAGACGTGAAAGAATGGGGCATATTGAGCTTGCTGCCCCTGTTTCTCACATTTGGTATTTCAAAGGGATTCCTAGCCGTATGGGGCTATGCTTAGACATGAGTCCGCGTTCTTTAGAAGAAGTGATTTATTTTGCTTCTTATGTCGTGGTTGATCCTGGTGAAACACCACTTGAGAAAAAACAACTACTTTCTGAAAAAGAGTACCGTAACTACCGTGAGAAATACGGTCAAACGTTTAGAGCGGGAATGGGTGCGGAAGCGATTAAAGCCCTTTTACTTGATATTGATATTGAGAAAGAGGTTAACGCCCTGAAAGAAGAGCTAAAAACAGCACAGGGGCAACGTCGTAACCGTGCGATCAAACGTCTTGAAGTGATTGAAGCGTTCCGTCACTCTGGAAACGAGCCTTCTTGGATGATTCTTGACGTACTACCTGTTATTCCTCCTGAGCTTCGTCCAATGGTTCAGCTTGACGGTGGTCGTTTTGCTACGTCTGATTTAAATGACCTGTATCGTCGTGTGATTAACCGTAATAATCGCTTGAAGCGTCTATTAGATTTAGGGGCTCCTGAGATTATTGTTCAGAATGAAAAAAGAATGCTGCAGGAAGCTGTTGATGCGTTAATTGATAATGGCCGTCGTGGTCGTCCGGTAACAGGGCCAGGAAATCGTCCATTGAAATCCTTGAGCCATATGCTAAAAGGAAAGCAAGGACGCTTCCGTCAAAACCTTCTTGGTAAGCGTGTTGACTATTCTGGTCGTTCCGTTATCGTGGTTGGTCCACATTTGAAAATGTATCAGTGTGGATTACCAAAGGAAATGGCTCTTGAGCTATTTAAGCCTTTCGTGATGAAGGAGCTTGTAGCTAAAGGTGTTGCTCATAATATTAAGAGTGCCAAGAGAAAAGTAGAGCGCGTAAACCCTGAGGTATGGGATGTGCTAGAAGAGGTTATTAAGGAGCATCCGGTGCTATTAAACCGTGCCCCTACGCTTCACAGACTTGGAATTCAGGCGTTTGAGCCGACTCTAGTTGAAGGACGTGCGATTAAGCTTCATCCATTAGTATGTACAGCTTATAACGCTGACTTTGATGGAGACCAAATGGCTGTTCACGTACCGCTTTCTGCTGAGGCACAGGCTGAAGCTCGTATCTTGATGCTAGCGGCACAAAACATTCTGAATCCGAAAGATGGAAAGCCAGTTGTTACGCCTTCACAGGATATGGTATTAGGAAACTACTATATCACACTTGAGCAGGAGGGTGCTCCTGGTGAAGGAAGTACGTTTAACAACCCAGCTGAAGCGATCTCGGCTTATCAAAATGGGTATGTACACTTACACACAAGAGTAGCTGTACGTCCTAAATCATTAAACAAGCTCACGTTTACAAAGGAACAGGAAGAAGCCTTATTGGTGACTACCGTTGGTAAAATGATCTTTAATGAAATTTTACCAGAAACGTTCCCGTACATTAATGAGCCTACAAATGAAAACCTACAGGTCCAAACACCTGATAAATACTTTATTTTCGACAAAGGAGCCGATGTAAAAGAGTTCATTAAGAACCTAGACATCGTATCTCCTTGCAAGAAAGGCTTCCTTGGAGACGTGATTGCGGAATGCTTTAAACGATTCCATATTACGGAAACCTCAAAAATGCTAGATCGCTTGAAGGACCTAGGCTTTGCTTATTCCACAAAAGCAGGGATTACCGTTGGTGTATCTGATATCGTGGTATTGTCAGAGAAGAAGGAAATTCTAGAGCAGGCTGAAAAAGAAGTTGAAGTTGTTTTACGTCAGTATCGTCGTGGTTTGATTACTGAAGAAGAGCGTTATGATCGTGTTATTTCTATCTGGAGTAAAGCGAAGGATGTCATTCAAGCGAAGCTGAAGAAATCCTTAGACCGCTTAAATCCGATCTTCATGATGTCAGACTCAGGTGCTCGTGGTAATGACTCTAACTTTACACAGCTTGCGGGTATGCGTGGATTAATGGCTAACCCGTCTGGTAAAATTATTGAGATTCCAATCACATCAAGTTTCCGTGAGGGGCTAACGGTACTAGAGTACTTTATCTCTACACACGGAGCTCGTAAAGGACTAGCGGATACGGCTTTAAAAACAGCTGACTCAGGATATTTAACACGTCGTCTAGTTGATGTAGCGCAAGATGTAATTATCCGTGAAAATGATTGTGGTACTGACCGCGGTCTGACGGTAGCTGCCATTAAAGAAGGCCGTGAAGTTATTGAGGATCTTTACGATCGTCTTGTAGGGCGTAATTCATTCGAAACAGTGAAGCATCCAGAGACAAAAGCCGTTATTATACGACCTAATGAGCTAATTACCGAAGACATAGCTAATGAGATTGTGTCTGCTGGAGTTGAAACGGTACGTATTCGTTCTGTCTTTACATGTCGTACGAGACACGGTGCTTGTCAAAGATGTTATGGACGTAACCTAGCAACAGGAAATCAGGTTGAGATTGGTGAAGCAGTAGGAATCATTGCTGCTCAATCTATCGGTGAACCTGGAACACAGCTGACGATGCGTACGTTCCATACAGGTGGAGTTGCCGGGGACGATATTACACAAGGTTTACCGCGTATCCAGGAGCTTTTTGAAGCTAGAAACCCGAAAGGTCAGTCCGTTATTTCTGAGCTTGAAGGTATCGTGGCTGAAGTTCGTGAAGTGAAGGATCGTCGTGAAATTGTGATTCAGGGTGATGTTGAAACTCGGAACTACCCTGTACCTTATGGTTCAAGGCTGCGTGTGGCAGAAGGAGATAAGGTGGAAGCTGGACAGGAGCTAACGGAAGGCTCCGTAGATCCGAAGGAGCTTCTCAAAATCCGTGGAATCGGCGGAGTACAGGAATATCTATTGAAGGAAGTACAAAAGGTATACCGTATGCAAGAGGTAGAAATCGGTGATAAGCACGTTGAGGTTATGGTGCGTCAAATGCTCCGTAAAATCCGTGTTGGTGACGCTGGTAATACAAACCTGCTACCAGGTTCATTTATCGATATGCATGATTACGAAGAAGCTAACCGTAGTGTGCTCATTGATGGAGGGGTACCTGCTACCGCGCGTCCAGTATTGCTAGGTATTACCAAAGCATCCCTAGAAACGGATTCCTTCTTATCAGCCGCTTCCTTCCAGGAAACGACAAGAGTTCTTACAGACGCTGCTATTAAAGGTAAACGTGATGAACTTCTTGGCTTGAAGGAGAATGTAATTATCGGTAAACTGATTCCTGCAGGAACAGGAATGAGTCGCTATAGACAGGTTGATCTAGTGATTGAAGGTGAACAGCAAGGTGCTGAAGGCTCAGAGCTTTCTGAGGATCAGCTTGATCCAGTTGTAGCTGAGTAACCTTCATGTAGAAGGGAACTATATGTTCCATCTCACTCTTGATACGTTAGTGATAGAGGAAGAAGTAATGTAAGGTAACAAGCAGAAAGCACACGATTAATGAGGAAATATCTCTCATGTGTGCTTTCTGCCCTGTTTACCCATAAAAAAGCTTTAATAAAATATTGACATGGTACACAAGGAGATGCTACTATATCTTAGTGTGCTTAACGCCTAACTACTTTGGAGGATTTCTGAATGTCTTATGATAAAGTAAAACAGGCTAAAGAACGAAAAATCGGTTTAAAGCAAACACTGAAGGCTATTGAATTAAATGAAGCAGCAGAAGTGATTGTGGCCCGAGATGCAGATCCTAAACTTATTCAGAAGGTCCTGCAGCAATGTGAAGCCAAACAGATTCTTGTTTCGTATGTTGACTCTATGAATAAGCTAGGGCGGATATGCGGAATTGAAGTAGGAGCAGCTACGGTGGCTCTTAGAAAAGAGTAGACCTTACGTTTTTGTCCGGAATAGATTCGGGGCAAAAACTTTACTTTTGTACTAGAATGAACCACCTGGATCTGTGAGCATAAAAAACTTTGGAAGGAGGTGCGATGAATGCCTACAATTAATCAGCTAGTTAGACAAGGTCGTAAAGCAAAGGTTGAGAAATCTACTTCACCAGCTCTTCAAAAAGGCCTAAACAGCTTTAAAAAGGAGCAAACGGATCAAAGCTCTCCACAAAAGCGTGGTGTTTGTACACGTGTGGGAACGATGACTCCGAAGAAGCCGAACTCAGCGCTTCGTAAATATGCGCGTGTTAAGCTATCTAACGGAATCGAGGTTACAGCTTACATTCCTGGAATTGGACACAACCTACAAGAGCACAGCGTGGTACTGATCCGTGGTGGACGTGTTAAGGACTTACCGGGGGTACGTTACCATATTATCCGTGGTGCTTTAGATACAGCGGGTGTACAAAACCGTATGCAAGCTCGTTCTAAGTACGGAACGAAGAGACCAAAAGAAGCTAAGAAATAAGCTTGACACTTGGGCTACATCTAGAAGATGAGTCACAATATGAAGAAAAGGAGGGAAATCATATGCCTCGTAAAGGACCCGTAACGCGCCGTGACGTTTTACCTGATCCGGTTCACAACAGCAAGCTAGTAACTCGTTTAATTAATCGTATCATGCTTGATGGTAAAAGAGGAGTAGCGCAAACGATTCTATATAATTCCTTTGATTTGATTCAAGAGCGTTCAGGACAAGATCCAATGGAAGTTTTTGATCAAGCCTTGAAAAACATCATGCCAGTTCTTGAGGTTAGAGCTCGCCGTGTAGGTGGTTCCAACTATCAAGTACCGGTTGAAGTAAGACCTGAGCGTCGTACGACACTAGGACTGCGTTGGTTAGTTAACTATGCTCGTCTTCGTGGAGAAAAAACGATGGAAGAGCGTCTTGCTGCTGAAATCCTAGATGCATCTAACAATACTGGTGCAGCTGTGAAGAAGCGTGAAGATGTACACAAAATGGCAGAAGCAAACAAAGCGTTTGCTCACTACCGTTGGTAGGATGATCCCTCTATTGTCCTGCTGTAGATTTTGTACAGCTGGACAGAAGGGGTTACGTTTTATATAAAACTAATCATACTTATGGAAGGAGACATAACCAATGGCTAGAGAGTTCTCCTTAAAGAATACGCGTAACATTGGAATCATGGCCCACATCGATGCGGGTAAAACGACAACAACAGAACGTATTCTTTACTATACAGGACGTATTCACAAAATTGGTGAAACACATGAAGGTGCTTCTCAAATGGACTGGATGGAGCAGGAGCAAGAGCGTGGAATCACGATCACATCTGCTGCGACAACAGCTCAATGGAAAAATCACCGTGTTAACATTATTGATACACCAGGCCACGTAGACTTCACTGTTGAAGTTGAACGTTCATTGCGTGTTCTTGATGGTGCTGTAGCTGTTCTTGATGCTCAATCTGGTGTTGAGCCTCAAACAGAAACGGTTTGGCGTCAAGCTACTACGTATAAAGTACCTCGTGTCGTATTCGTTAACAAAATGGATAAGCTTGGAGCAGACTTTTTGTACTCTGTAGGTACGATTCATGATCGTCTACAAGCCAATGCTCATCCGATCCAGCTTCCTATTGGTGCTGAGGATCAATTCGAAGGAATTATCGATCTTATTGAGATGAAAGCTACTTTCTACGGAAATGATCTTGGAACAGACATTCAAGTGCGTGATATTCCAGAAGAATATATGGAACAGGCACAAGAGTATCGTGAAAAGCTTATTGAAGCAGTAGCTGAGCTTGATGAGGATTTACTAGAGAAATATCTTGGTGGAGAAGAGCTTACGAACGAGGAAATCAAAGCAGGAATTCGTAAAGGGACTTGTAACGTAGAGTTCTACCCAGTTCTTTGCGGATCAGCCTTTAAAAACAAAGGTGTACAAATCATGCTTGATGCTGTTATCGATTTCCTACCATCACCAATCGATGTACCGGCTATTAAAGGTACTCTTCCTGATTCTGGTGAGGAGACTGTTCGTGAATCAAGCGATGAAGCACCATTCTCTGCGTTAGCATTTAAGATTATGACGGATCCATACGTTGGTAAGCTAACATTCTTCCGCGTATATTCTGGAATTTTGAATTCAGGATCTTATGTCCTGAACTCTACGAAAGGCAAGCGTGAGCGTGTAGGTCGTATCCTACAAATGCACGCCAACTCTCGTGAGGAAATTTCTCAGGTTTACGCAGGAGATATCGCTGCTGCAGTTGGTCTAAAAGATACAACTACAGGAGATACGCTTTGTGGAGAGAAAGACCCAGTTATCCTTGAGTCCATGACCTTCCCAGAGCCGGTTATCAAACTTGCTATCGAGCCGAAAACGAAAGCTGACCAAGATAAAATGGGTATCGCTTTATCTAAGCTTGCTGAAGAAGATCCTACTTTCCGTACACAAACTGACCAAGAAACAGGTCAAACGGTTATCGAGGGTATGGGAGAGCTTCACTTAGACGTCCTTGTAGACCGTATGCGTCGTGAGTTTAAGGTTGAAGCGAACGTAGGTAAGCCTCAGGTTGCTTACAAAGAAACAATCAAAACTTCTGCTAAAGTAGAAGGTAAATTCGTACGTCAATCTGGTGGTCGTGGACAATATGGTCACGTATGGGTTGAATTCGAGCCTCTTGAAGTAGGTGGCGGATTTGTCTTCGAAAACAAAGTAGTTGGTGGATCTATTCCAAGAGAATATATTCCAGCCGTACAACAAGGTATTGAAGAATCTATGCAAAACGGGATGCTAGCTGGCTACCAAGTTATTGATTTAAAAGCTACTGTTTTTGATGGAAGCTATCATGACGTGGATTCCAACGAAATGGCGTTCAAAATTGCAGGTTCTATGGCGCTTAAAGCGGCTAAGAGCAAATGTAACCCGGTTCTTCTTGAGCCAATCATGAAAGTAGAAGTTATTGTTCCTGAAGAGTATATGGGAGACGTTATGGGTGATGTGAACTCTCGTCGTGGTCGTATTGAAGGAATGGATGCTCGTGGTAATGCACAGATCGTTCGTGCGATGGTTCCACTAGCAGAAATGTTCGGATACGCTACAACACTTCGTTCAAAAACACAAGGTCGTGGAACATACTCCATGCACTTTGATCACTATGAAGAAGCTCCTAAATCTGTGACGGAAGAAATCGTGAAAAAATCTACTGGCGAGTAAGCTAGAAAAGATTGTTTTTTAACGAACAATGTTATAAGCTAAGGGAGGATTCACTCTCTAGTAGAGAAGTGTTACTCCCTTTAGATAAAAATAAAAATACGATTCTCTTATTTATAAGGAGGAAATAATAATGGGTAAAGCAAAATTCGAACGTACCAAGCCACATGCTAATATTGGTACTATTGGTCACGTTGACCACGGTAAAACAACTTTAACAGCTGCTATTACAGCAGTACTTGCACAATCTGGTAAAGCAGAAGCACGTGCATACGATCAAATCGATGGTGCTCCAGAAGAGCGTGAGCGTGGTATCACAATCTCTACAGCACACGTTGAGTATGAAACTGACAATCGTCACTATGCACACGTTGACTGCCCAGGTCACGCTGACTATGTTAAAAACATGATCACTGGTGCTGCACAAATGGACGGAGCGATCCTAGTAGTATCTGCTGCTGACGGTCCAATGCCACAAACTCGTGAGCACATTCTACTTTCTGGTCAAGTAGGGGTTCCACACATCGTTGTGTTCCTAAACAAATGTGACATGGTTGATGACGAAGAACTACTTGAGTTAGTTGAAATGGAAGTTCGTGACCTTCTTTCTGAGTACGATTTCCCAGGAGATGACGCTCCAGTAATCAAAGGATCTGCTCTTAAAGCTTTACAAGATCCATCTAGTGAGTGGGGTAACAAAATTCTTGAGCTTATGGAAGCTGTTGACTCTTTCATCCCAACTCCAGAGCGTCAAACTGACAAGCCTTTCTTAATGCCTGTTGAGGACGTATTCTCAATCACTGGTCGTGGTACAGTTGCTACTGGTCGTGTTGAGCGTGGTGTGATCAAAGTTGGTGACCCAATCGAGATCCTTGGTTTAACTGAAGAGCCAAAACAATCAACTTGTACTGGAGTAGAAATGTTCCGTAAGCTTCTTGACCAAGCTGAAGCTGGAGACAACATTGGTGCATTACTTCGTGGTGTTGACCGTGAAGAAATCCAACGTGGTCAAGTTTTAATCAAGCCTGGTACAGTGAAAGCTCACCAAAAATTTACGGCTCAAGTATACGTATTAAGTAAAGAAGAGGGTGGACGTCACACTCCATTCTTCGCTAACTACCGTCCACAGTTCTACTTCCGTACAACTGACGTTACAGGAATCATTCAACTTCCTGAAGGAGTAGAAATGGTTATGCCTGGGGACAACATCGAAATGACTGTAGAACTAATCGCTCCTATCGCGATTGAAGAAGGTACTCGTTTTGCGATCCGTGAAGGCGGACGTACAGTTGGTGCTGGTGCAGTTGCTAAAATCATCGGCTAATCTTACACTATAAAGTGTAAATTGATGAATAGAAAGAGCGCTCTTATTTGAGCGCTCTTTTAGCTTTTCTTTTGAATTCACAAGCAAATTCATCGAAATCTCTATTAAAAAGTCTACCAATACGTCTACCATGTTATTCTTGAAAATAAAATTCCTAGATTGCTTGCATTTTAAACATATTTGTTATAAACTATTTGAGTGCCTATCTGACAGAGATCTTATAGAAACGTACAAAACACGATTTTTATAAATGGTGTCTGTTGAATGTGGTTGCGTTGAAGTAGGAGGTTACCGACACACCCGGCCCCTTTGCCATGGCGGGGGAGTTGGAAAATTTCTACGGAGAAGTCTAATTCTAAATTGGGCGAAGAAGGAGGGAAACACATGGCAAAACAAAAGATTCGCATTCGTTTAAAGGCTTATGATCACAGGGTTTTGGATCAATCTGCAGAAAAGATCGTTGAAACTGCAAAACGTTCAGGAGCAAATGTTTCTGGGCCTATTCCACTACCTACAGAAAAAGCGGTTTACACTATTTTACGTGCGGTGCACAAATACAAGGACTCTCGTGAGCAATTTGAGATGAGAACGCACAAGCGTCTAATCGATATCGTGAATCCAACACCGCAAACTGTAGATGCTTTAATGCGTTTAGACTTGCCGTCTGGTGTGGACATCGAAATTAAACTATAAGAACAAAAATTAAAATAATGGCAAAAAGATCATATTTAATAGGAGGTGGCTATCATGACCAAAGGAATCTTAGGGAAAAAACTAGGTATGACTCAAGTGTTCGGTGAAAACGGGATTGTTCTTCCTGTAACTGTTATTGAAGCAGGTCCTAACGTTGTTCTTCAAAAGAAGGATGTAGAAACGGACGGCTACGAAGCGGTTCAATTAGGATTTGGCGACAAGAAAGAGCACCGTGCTAACAAACCTGAAGCAGGACATGCGAAAAAAGCAAACACTGCACCTAAGCGCTTCATTAAAGAAATTCGTAACGTAGACTTAAGCGGCTACGAAATTGGTCAGGAAGTCAAAGCAAGCTTGTTTGAAGCAGGAGAAAAGGTTGACGTATCAGGTGTGAGTAAAGGTAAAGGATTCCAAGGTGTTATCAAGCGCCATGGTCAATCTCGTGGACCTATGTCTCACGGTTCTCGTTACCACCGTCGTCCTGGTTCTATGGGAGCTGTAGATGCGGCTCGTGTATTCAAAGGAAAAGCATTACCTGGTCGTATGGGTGGAGAAAACATTACGATCCAAGGTTTAGAAGTAGTAAAAGTAGACGCAGAACGCAATCTATTATTAGTTAAAGGTGCAATTCCTGGAGCGAAAAATAGCTTTGTAACTGTGAAATCTTCAGTGAAGAACTAACTGTAGAAGAAAGGAGGAAATGTAATGCCTAAAGTAGCATTATACAACCAAAGTGGATCAGCTGTTGGGGAAATTGAATTAGCAGATTCCATTTTCGGCATTGAGCCTAACACACATGTACTTCATGATGCTATCGTGATGCAGCAAGCGTCTCAGCGCCAAGGAACTCATGACGTGAAAAACCGTTCTGAAGTTCGTGGTGGTGGACGTAAGCCGTGGAAACAAAAAGGAACTGGACGTGCGCGTCAAGGATCTATTCGTTCTCCACAATGGGTAGGTGGTGGAACTGTATTTGGACCAACACCTCGCAGCTATTCTTATAAACTACCTAAAAAAGTTCGTCGTCTAGCTTTAAGATCAGCGTTATCTTCTAAAGTACAAAACGATGAAATTAAAGTACTAGAGGGCTTAGAGCTATCCGCTCCTAAGACGAAGGAAATGGTACAGGTATTAACAGGCTTAAACGCAGGAAGAAAAGTATTAATCGTAACTGGAACATTTGATGATAACCTAGCGTTATCCGTACGTAACATTCCAGGAGTAAAATTAGTAGCAGCAGACGGAATCAATGTACTTGACGTGATCTATCACGATCAGTTCATTGTAACGAAAGAAGCTGTTGCGAAGATAGAGGAGGTGCTTGCATAATGAAGGATCCACGCGATATCATTAAGCGCCCTATCGTTACAGAAAAAACAACGGACATGATGGCTGAAAACAAATACGCATTTTACGTAGATGTACGTGCCAACAAAGTTGAAATCAAAAAAGCTGTAGAGCAAATCTTTGATGTGAAGGTAGCGAACGTAAACACACTTAACGTTAGAAAGAAGCCAAAGAGATTTGGTCGTCATAACGGGTTTACAGCTGCTAAAAAGAAAGCATTTATCACACTTACAGCAGATAGCAAGCCTCTTGAGTTCTTCGAGGGTGTATAAGAATTAAATTGAAAGGAGGAACACACCATGGCTATTAAAAAGTATAAACCGACCTCAGCTGGTCGCCGTGGAATGTCTGTTTCAACATTTGAAGAAATTACAACAGATCAACCAGAAAAATCGTTACTAGCGCCACTTCATAGTAAAGCTGGTCGTAACAATAACGGTAGAATTACAGTTCGCCATCAAGGTGGTGGGCACAAGCGTAAATACAGAATCATCGATTTCAAACGGACTAAAGATGGAATACCTGGACGCGTTGCTACAGTCGAGTATGATCCAAACCGTTCCGCTAACATCGCTCTGATTCACTATGCTGATGGAGAAAAGCGTTACATCTTACATCCAAACGGATTAAAGGTTGGAGATGTGATTGAGTCTGGACCAAAAGCTGATATTAAAAGAGGTAATGCGTTACCACTTGAAAATATTCCAGTAGGTACAACGATTCATAACATTGAGATGAAGGCTGGTAAAGGTGGACAATTAGTTCGTGCAGCTGGTGCAGAGGCTCAATTGCTTGGTCGTGATGGCGATTATGCAATCATTCGTCTTAAATCTGGTGAGACTCGCTTAATTCGTAAGGAATGTCGTGCGACGATCGGTCAGGTTGGAAACCTTGATCACGAGTTAATCAACATTGGTAAAGCAGGACGTAATCGTTGGAAGGGTATCCGCCCAACAGTTCGTGGTTCTGTAATGAACCCAGTAGATCACCCACACGGTGGTGGTGAAGGTAAAGCTCCTATCGGACGTAAGTCTCCAATGACTCCTTGGGGTAAACCAACACTTGGTTACAAAACTCGTAAGAAGAACAACCAATCCGATAAGTATATTGTTCGTCGTCGTAAAAAGTAATCGAAGTAGCTAGAAACTAAATTGCTTCCACTCATAGGAATGAGAGGGTAGGCGATTGAACTGTAAACTTGAAGGGAGGTACTTTCAATGGGTCGTAGTTTAAAAAAGGGACCTTTTGTAGATGACCACTTGATGAAAAAAGTGGAAGCCTTAAATGAAACGAATGAGAAGAAGTTGATCAAGACTTGGTCTAGACGCTCTACTATCTTCCCTGATTTTATTGGGCATACCATTGCGGTTTATGATGGTCGTAAGCATGTGCCTGTATTTGTGAGCGAAGACATGGTAGGTCACAAGCTGGGCGAATTTGCTCCAACAAGAACCTACAAAAGTCACGTTGCTGATGATAAAAAAACAAGACGTTAATTGAAGCCGAGAGGAGGTACAGTACATGGAAGCAAAAGCTGTTGCCAGATACGTGCGCATTGCTCCTCGTAAAGTCCGTTTAGTGATCGACTTAATTCGAGGTAAACAAGTAGGCGAGGCCATTGCGATTTTAAAGCATACACCGAAAGGTGCTTCACCTGTAATCGAGAAAGTATTACTATCCGCTGTTGCGAATGCAGAGCATAATTACGAAATGAATCCGGATAGCTTAATTATCTCAAAGGTTACTTGTGATGAAGGTCCAACGTTAAAAAGATTTCGTCCACGTGCACAAGGACGCGCAAGCCGTATAAACAAACGTACGAGCCACATTACGTTAGTGGTTACTGAAAAGAAGGAGGGATAATGCGTGGGTCAAAAGGTTAACCCTAAAGGTCTTCGAGTTGGTGTTATTCGCGACTGGGAATCCAGATGGTACGCGGGTAAGGATTACGCTAAACTTTTACATGAAGACTTAAAAATTCGTGAGTATATTGAAAAACGCCTAGTAGACGCTGCCGTTTCAACGATTGAAATCGAGCGTGCTGCAAATCGTGTCAACGTAACGGTTCACACAGCGAAGCCAGGAATGGTTATCGGTAAAGGTGGATCTGAAGTAGAAGCTTTACGTAAAGCTTTAAATGACTTAACAGATAAAAGAGTTCACATCAACATTAACGAAATCAAAAATGCTGACTTAGACGCTAAGCTAGTAGCCGAAAACATCGCTCGTCAATTAGAAAATCGTGTATCTTTCAGACGTGCTATGAAACAAGCGATTCAGCGTACTATGCGTGCAGGAGCAAAAGGAATTAAAACCATGGTAAGTGGTCGTTTAGGTGGCGCTGACATCGCACGTAGCGAAGGCTACAATGAAGGAACAGTTCCTCTACACACTTTGCGTGCTGATATCGACTACGGAACAGCTGAAGCTGATACAACGTACGGAAAAATCGGCGTGAAAATCTGGATTTACCGTGGTGAGGTGCTCCCTGCTAAGAGGACTAAAGCAGCAGAAGGAGGTAAATAATCATGTTAATGCCTAAACGTGTCAAACACCGTAAAGAACATCGTGGTCGCATGAGAGGTAAAGCTAAAGGCGGAACTGAAGTGACTTTTGGTGAGTACGGTTTACAAGCATTAGAGGCTTCTTGGATTACAAACCGCCAGATTGAAGCGGCTCGTATCGCGATGACTCGTTACATCAAACGTGGTGGTAAAGTTTGGATTAAAATTTTCCCTTCAAAGCCATATACATCAAAACCTTTAGAAGTTCGAATGGGTTCTGGTAAAGGGGCGCCTGAAGGTTGGGTAGCTGTTGTTAAGCCTGGTAAGGTGATGTTTGAACTAGCTGGAGTACCTGAAGAGGTTGCTCGTGAAGCTATGAGACTTGCTGCTCATAAGCTGCCAGTGAAAACAAAATTCGTAAAACGTGAAGGATTGGGTGGTGAAGCAAATGAAAGCTGAAGAAATTCGTAACCTAACCACTTCCGAAATTGAGCAAAAAGTAACATCTTTGAAAGAAGAACTATTTAACCTCCGTTTTCAATTAGCAACCGGACAATTAGATAACCCACTTCACATTCGTGACATTCGTAAGAATATCGCTCGTGCAAAGACGGTTTTGCGTGAAAGAGAACTTGGAATAAATAACGGTTAAGGAAGGAGGTTCTATACGTGACAGAACGTAATAATCGTAAGGTTCGTACTGGTAAAGTAGTAAGCGACAAAATGGACAAAACAATTACGGTAAGTGTTGAAACGTATAAAAAGCATTCTCTATATGGGAAACGCGTTAAGTATACAAAGAAATTCAAAGCCCATGACGAGAACAACCAAGCCAAAATTGGTGATGTTGTAAAAATCATGGAAACTCGCCCAATATCTAAGGATAAGCGCTGGCGTTTAGTTGAAGTTGTAGAAGAATCAGTAATTATCTAAGTAAAAATTAAGTATGACAAATGAGATATACTTCCAGACCTGAGAGGAGGTAAACGATATGATTCAAGTTGAAACACGTTTAAAAGTAGCTGATAATTCCGGTGCAAGAGAACTTCTTTGTATCAAGGTATTGGGTGGATCTGGCCGTAAATACGCGAATGTTGGAGACATCATTGTTGCTTCTGTTAAGCAAGCAACACCAGGAGGCGTTGTCAAAAAGGGCGATGTAGTAAGAGCTGTTATCGTTCGTACGAAAAGTGGCCGACGTCGTCAAGATGGTTCATACATCCGTTTTGATGAAAACGCAGCTGTTATCGTAAAAGACGATAGAAGCCCTCGTGGAACTCGTATTTTTGGACCAGTTGCTCGTGAGCTTCGTGAAAAAGATTTTATGAAGATTGTTTCTCTAGCTCCTGAGGTAATCTAAGAGCGGTCTAAAAGATAACAAACAAAAATTCAGTTCCGCAAGGAGGTGCGACTGTGCACGTCAAAAAGGATGACACAGTAATGGTGATTACAGGCAAGGACAAAGGTAAAAAGGGACGTGTTATCGCTTCTTTTCCAAAAGATAATCGTGTTCTTGTAGAAGGAATTAACATGGTGAAAAAGCATGCTAAGCCTTCTCAAACAAATCCACAGGGTGGAATTGTGAATCAAGAAGCGCCAATCCACGTATCAAACGTTATGCCGATCGATCCTAAGACTGGAAACCCAACTCGTGTTGGTTACAAGGTTTTAGACAGCGGTAAAAAAGTACGTGTTGGAAAATCCGGCGAGCAATTAGATAAGTAAGTAAGAAAGGAGGTCATTAGCTATGGCGTCAAGATTACAAGAAAAGTACAAAAGTGAAGTTGTTTCTTCATTAGCAGAAAAATTTAAGTACGACTCAGTGATGCAAGTTCCTAGAGTGGAAAAAGTAGTCATCAACATGGGTGTTGGTGAAGCGGTAGGAAATTCAAAAGCTCTTGATGGAGCTGTTGAGGATATTCAAACGATTACAGGTCAAAAGCCAGTTATTACTCGTGCGAAGAAATCTATTGCCGGCTTTAAAATCCGTGAGGGTATGCCAATCGGTGTGAAAGTAACACTTCGCGGGCAAAGAATGTATCACTTCTTAGATAAACTATTTAACGTTTCTCTGCCTCGTGTACGTGACTTCCGCGGTATATCTAACAAATCATTTGATGGACGTGGAAACTACACACTAGGAATCAAAGAACAATTGATTTTCCCAGAGATTGAGTATGATAAAGTAGATAAAGTTCGTGGAATGGATATCGTTATCGTAACGACTTCACAAACGGATGAAGAGTGTAAAGAACTATTAACGGAACTAGGAATGCCGTTCCAAAAGTAAAAGTCCCTAATAAATAAGAAGACACAGTCTGCTGCAAAATGCACAGGATGCTGACTTCTCGACGATGTTGCTCGAAACAGCAACAACTAATAAGGAGGCACATGACCGCTGCGCTATGCACGGGATGTTGATTTCCGAATGATGTTGCTCAAAGTAGAAGCATCAACTAATAAGGAGGCACACAACCGCTGCGCTATGCACGGGATGTTGACTTCACTTAGATGATACTCAAAGGTAGTAGCGTCAACTAATAAGGAGGGAAATTGAGTGGCGAAAAAATCAATGATCGCAAAGCAGAAGCGTAGTCCAAAGTTTGCTGTTCAAGCGTATACTCGCTGTGAGCGCTGTGGACGTCCACACTCTGTCATGCGGAAGTTTGGAATTTGCCGTATTTGTTTCCGTGAACTGGCTTACAAAGGTCAAATTCCGGGTGTTAGAAAAGCAAGTTGGTAATCCCGGCAAGAGGGAAGGAGGTTAATATAAATGGTAATGACAGATCCAATTGCAGACATGCTAACTCGTATTCGTAATGCTAACGCAGTACGTCACGATTCTCTAGAGGTTCCGGCTTCTAACATTAAAAAAGAGATTGCAAACATTCTAAAACGTGAAGGGTTTGTACGTGACTCTGAATTCATCGAAGATAACAAACAGGGGATCATTCGTATCTTCCTTAAGTATGGTGCTAATGATGAGCGTGTAATTACTGGTCTTAAGCGTATCAGTAAGCCTGGTTTACGTGTTTATGCAAAAAACAATGAGGTTCCTCGTGTATTAGGAGGACTTGGAGTTGCTTTGATTTCTACATCAAAAGGTGTTGTGACGGACAAAGAAGCTCGTCAGCAAAACATCGGTGGAGAAGTACTAGCATACGTTTGGTAATATAGTTTAGAGGGAAACGGAGGTGTCACACATGTCCCGTATAGGAAAAAAACCTATTGAACTACCAGCTGGAGTTCAAATTAACTTAAATGATAATACATTAACAGTAAAAGGACCGAAGGGTGAGTTAACTCGTAACCTTCACCCAGACATGATTCTTAAGATCGATGAAAAAGAAATCGTAGTTGAGCGTCCATCAGATAATAAAAATCACCGTGCTCTACATGGAACAACTCGTTCAATCGTAGCGAACATGGTGGAAGGTGTTACTAACGGATATGAGAAGAAGTTAGAGCTAGTAGGAGTTGGATACCGTGCTTCTAAAAGCGGTGAAAAGCTTGTCTTAGCTGTAGGATACTCTCATCCAGTAGAAATGGTTCCTGAAAAAGGTATTGAAGTTGAAGTACCTGAGCAAACCAAAATTACAATTAAAGGTATTGATAAAGAACGTGTAGGAGAATTTGCTGCCAACGTTCGTGCCGTGCGTGCGCCTGAGCCTTACAAAGGTAAAGGAATTAAATACGCTGGTGAAAGAATTCGTCGTAAAGAAGGAAAAACTGGTAAGTAATGCTAGTTACGTCCGGAAGGGAGTGAATGTTGCGTGATTAATAAAGGCGATAAGAACAAGGTTCGTAAGAAAAGACACGCTCGCGTTCGTCGTACGATAACAGGAACTGCTGAACGTCCTCGTTTAAACGTGTTCCGTTCCTCTAAGCATATCTATGCACAATTGATTGATGATGTAGCAGGTCAAACGATCGTTTCTGCTTCAACTCAAGACAAAGAGCTAGCTGGTTCTATCGGTAACGGTGGAAACGTTGAAGCGGCTCAAAAAGTCGGTCAATTAGTAGCAAAACGTGCTGTTGATAAAGGATATCAATCTATCGTGTTTGATCGTGGTGGATATTTATATCATGGAAGAGTAAAAGCCCTAGCTGACGCAGCTCGTGAAGCTGGCTTACAATTCTAAGAAAAGGAGGGAAAAAGAGTGCGCATCGATCCAAATACATTAGAATTAGAAGAAAAAGTAGTACAAATTAACCGTGTATCTAAAGTGGTAAAAGGTGGACGTCGCTTCCGCTTTAGCTCACTAGTTATCGTAGGTGACCGTAATGGTCATGTAGGATTTGGTATGGGTAAAGCGTCTGAGGTACCTGATGCGATTCGTAAAGGAATTGAAGATGCTAAGAAGAACTTAGTGAAGGTTCCACTTGTAGGAACAACAATTCCTCATCAGATTCTTGGACACTTTGGAGCTGGCCGAGTATTATTAAAGCCTGCATCTGAAGGTACTGGGGTTATCGCTGGTGGTCCTGTACGTGCGGTGTTAGAGTTAGCTGGAGTTGGTGATATTTTAACAAAATCACTTGGAACTTCAAACGCTCTTAACATGATTAATGCAACTTTTGAAGGTTTAGGACGTTTAAAACGTGCAGAGGACGTAGCTAAGCTACGTGGTAAATCTGTAGAAGAAATTTTAGGCTAATTCAGGCTAGCCAGTAAAAACTGGTGCTGAATGGTCGATGATTAAAGGAGGGATTTGACTATGGCTAACAAATTAGAAATTACCCTCAAGCGCAGCACAATCGGCCGTAAGCAGGATCAAATTAAAACGGTTGAAGCACTTGGCTTAAGAAAGCTACATCATACTGTTGTGCATAACGACAATGTTGCCATTCGTGGTATGGTGAACAAGGTCAGTCATCTAGTTGAAGTTAAAGAAATCGAAGCATAAGAAATTGTAAAACAGGGGAGGTGTAACTGTGAAATTACACGAACTAAAACCTGCAGAGGGCTCTCGCAAAGAACGTAATCGTGTAGGTCGTGGTATTGGTTCCGGTAACGGAAAAACTTCTGGACGTGGTCATAAAGGACAAAATTCACGTTCTGGCGGTGGCGTTCGTCCAGGATTTGAGGGTGGACAAAATCCACTTGCTCGTCGTTTACCGAAGCGTGGATTTACGAATCCTAACCGTAAAGAGTATGCGATCATTAACCTAGACACATTAAATCGTTTCGAGGCAGACACAACGGTAACTCCAGAATTGCTTCTTGAAACGGGTATCGTGAAGAATTCTCGCGATGGCATCAAGATCTTGGGAAATGGCGAATTAACAGTAAAATTAACTGTTCAAGCAAATAAATTTTCTCAAGCGGCAGTAGAGAAAATTGAAGCTGCCGGTGGAAAAACTGAGGTGATCTAATGTTTGCAACGATCTCGAATATTTTCAAAGTAGCAGATCTTCGTCAAAAAATCGTTTTCACCTTGTTGATGCTAGTCGTTTTCCGTATTGGTACATTCATTCCGGTACCTAACGTTAACGCTGATGCTCTGAACTTTCAGGATCAAGCGAATGCATTTGCTATGCTTAGTATATTTGGTGGAGGAGCTCTAGAGAATTTCTCCATTTTCGCTATGGGTATCATGCCTTACATCACAGCTTCCATTATTGTGCAGCTTTTAACGATGGATGTCGTTCCTAAGTTTGCACAATGGGCTCGTGAGGGTGAAGCTGGGAAGCGTAAGCTAGCTCAGGTCACTCGTTATGGTACAATTGTTCTTGGTTTTATCCAAGCATTCGGTATGTCTATCGGATTTAATAACCTATTTCCAGGTCTTATTCAAAACGCTACCTTCGGAACGTATTTATTCATTACCCTTGTTCTTACAGCAGGTACAGCGTTCTTAATGTGGCTTGGTGAAATGATCACGGAAAAAGGAATCGGAAACGGGATTTCCATCCTGATTTTCGCTGGAATTGTAGCGGCTTTCCCATCAGGTGCAAACCAATTCTATATGCAAGAAGCACAGAAGGTTGCTGAAGGTAGCCCGTTATTCCTAAGCATTATCTATGGAGTGATCCTTGTTCTTGTTCTTATTGCGATCATTGTAGGTGTTATCTTTATTCAACAAGGTATTCGTAAAATACCTGTACAATATGCAAAGCGTGTAGTAGGACGCAAAATGTATGGTGGTCAATCCACTCACATTCCACTAAAAGTGAATGCAGCTGGGGTTATTCCGGTAATCTTTGCGATGTCTCTACTCATGTTCCCATCTACGATTGCTAGCTTCTGGGCTGGAAATCGATTTGCGGATTGGATTACAACGAATTTTAGTTACGATAGCGCCTTTGGTATGTTCTTCTACATCTTGCTGATCATTGGATTCACGTACTTCTATACATTTGTACAAATGAACCCAATGCAAATGGCTGAGAACATGAAGAAGAACGGTGGATATATTCCTGGTATTCGCCCAGGTAAAACTACGTCTATCTATTTAACTCGTATCTTAAACCGTATTACTTTAACTGGTGCTCTGTTCTTAGCAGCTGTATCTGTTCTACCATTTATTATCTCTAGAATTGGGGAGCTTCCTCCACAAGTTCAGATCGGTGGAACGGCATTACTAATCGTTGTCGGGGTTGCCCTTGATACGATGAAACAGATTAACAGCCAGCTAATTAAGCGTCACTATAAAGGATTTATTAAGTAATACTGGAGGGATATGATGAATTTAGTTTTCATGGGGTTACCCGGTGCAGGTAAGGGAACACAGGCAGAGCGAATTGTCGAGCACTTTGAAATTCCTCATATCTCGACCGGAGACATGTTTCGAAGTGCGATTAAAGAGGAGACTCCTCTAGGAATAGAAGCAAAATCTTACATGGATCGTGGCGAACTCGTTCCCGATGAAGTAACAATAGGTATTGTGAACGAAAGATTGGCTAAAGATGATTGTAAGCACGGTTTTTTACTAGATGGATTTCCTCGTACAGTAGCTCAGGCTGAAGCGTTGGAGAATATGCTTGCTTTATCCGATCGAGGAATTGACCATGTGATTTATATTAACGTTAAGAAAGATTTACTGCTGGCTAGACTTACAGGTCGTCGTATTTGTAAGGACTGTGGTTCTACGTATCATACAGAGTTTAACCCACCGAAGGTAAGCGATGTGTGTGATAAATGTGGCGGAGAATTATACCAACGCCATGATGATAATGCGGAAACCGTAGGCAAGCGCCTTGACGTGAATATTAAACAGCAGCAGTCATTGCTTGATTTCTATCAGGATCGTGGTTTACTACGAACGGTTGATGGGGAAAAGCACATCGATCAAGTCTTTTCAAATATATCTAATCTGGTTAAAGGGCAAGAGTAACATGATTATATGTAAATCAAGCTCTGAGCTAGAGCTGATGAGAGAGGCTGGTAGAATTGTGGCTCTCACTCATCAGGAGTTGAAGAAAGTGATACAATCTAATATAACGACTAAGGAATTAGATGCCGTTGCTGAGAAAATCATTCGTCAGCATGGGGCAACTCCTTCCTTTAAAGGTTATGGTGGCTTTCCTGGAAGCATTTGTACTTCAGTCAATGAAGAACTTGTTCATGGGATACCTAGTGATCGGAAGTTGAAAGATGGAGATATCATTAGTATCGACGTTGGCGCAAACTTCAAGGGGTACCATGGTGATTCAGCTTGGACGTATGCAGTTGGAGCCATAAGCGATGAGGATGTACGCTTAATGGAGGTCACAGAGGAATCATTATATCGTGGTTTAGCAGAAGCGAAGCCACAGGCAAGACTGTCCAACATCTCCCATGCTATTCAAAAGTATGTTGAGGAAGAAGGTTTTTCCATCGTACGAGAATATGTGGGACATGGAGTAGGTACAGCCTTGCATGAAGACCCGCAGATCCCAAACTTCGGTCCACCCGGGCGTGGTCCACGCCTTAAGCCAGGCATGGTTTTAGCTATTGAACCGATGGTCAATGCTGGAACAAGGTACGTCAAAACGCTAGCTGATAACTGGACTGTGATCACTCAAGATCGACGTAATTGTACGCATTATGAGCATACGATTGCGATAACAGAAGATGGCTACGAGATTTTAACAAAAGCTTAAGGTGTAGGTGATGAATGTGGCAGAATCGGAACCGATTCTACAGATTGGTCAGCTTGTCAAGATTCGTCGAGGTCGAGACGCCGGTAACTATGCCGTCGTCATACGCATCGAAAACGAACGTTTTGTATGGATCGCTGATGGGGATAAACGAAGGTTTGATAGGCCGAAGATTAAAAACGTCCTTCATCTTCAAGCTTTCGATTCGATCTCTTCCGAAGTTTTATCAAGTATTGCGCAAACGAACCGTGTCACGAATGGTAAACTTCGCTATGCAGTGAACAAGTTTACGGAGTTGATAGAGGGACAAAGGAAGAAAGGAGAGTGAATTCATGGCCAAGGAAGACGTTATTGAAGTAGAAGGTACTGTGATTGAACCTCTACCTAATGCGATGTTCAAGGTTGAATTAGAGAACGGACATAAAATACTAGCCCATGTATCTGGTAAAATAAGAATGAACTTCATTCGTATCTTACCTGGAGATAGAGTAACAATTGAACTTTCTCCATACGATTTAACACGCGGGCGTATCACGTATCGCTATAAATAGAACTGCTCATTGCCTTCTTCAAAGGCCTGTGAGCCATAAAGCAAGGAGGTTTTAAAAATGAAGGTAAGACCATCCGTTAAGCCTATCTGTGAGAAATGTAAAGTGATTCGCCGCAAAAGAACCGTTATGGTTATCTGCGAAAATCCTAAGCATAAGCAGAAGCAAGGATAATAAAGTTAAGTAGTCGATTGACAAGCAAATCGTAGAAAGTACATGACCGCTGCGCTATGCACGGGATGTTGACTTCTCGAGAGATTGCTGCTCGAAGTAGTAGCGTCAACTAATAAGGAGGTGCTGATAGACATATGGCACGTATTGCAGGTGTTGACTTACCTCGTGACAAACGAGTTGAGATTGCGTTAACGTATATTTTTGGAATTGGTAAATCAACGGCACAAAACTTAGTCAGTGAAGCTGATATTAATCCAGATACTCGCGTTCGTGATCTTACAGAAGACGAAGTGGGTAAAATCCGTGAGCTTATTGACAAGACTCTTAAAGTAGAAGGAGACCTTCGTCGTGAAGTTTCTCTTAACATTAAGCGTCTGATCGAAATCGGAAGCTATCGTGGAATCCGTCATCGTCGTGGATTACCAGTACGTGGTCAGCGTTCAAAAACGAATGCTCGTACTCGTAAAGGTCCTCGTCGTACAGTAGCGAATAAGAAAAAATAGGGTAGTGTAAAGGAGGGAAAAGCATGGCTAAGCGTAAAGTACAAACTCGTACAAAACGTCGCGATCGTAAAAATATTGAAACTGGCGTTGCTCATATCAGATCAACGTTCAATAACACAATTGTTACGATCACAGATCCTCATGGAAATGCATTGTCATGGGCAAGTGCAGGGAACCTTGGATTCAAAGGATCTCGTAAAAGCACACCATTTGCTGCTCAAATGGCTGCCGAAACAGCAGCAAAATCAGCAATGGAGCACGGCTTAAAAGAAGTGGAAGTAATGGTTAAAGGTCCTGGAGCTGGTCGTGAAGCAGCAATTCGTTCTCTTCAAGCTGCAGGCTTAGAAGTGAACATGATTAAAGACGTTACGCCAATCCCACATAACGGTTGTCGCCCACCAAAACGTCGTCGAGTATAACAGCGCAGAAAACCAGTTAAACGTGGTCATGGTATAAATTTCCTAAAGTTGGATTATAATGAGTGGTATACTAGGATGCGTGTGCGAAGTAGGCGTTTTGAAGGAGGGTTCGTAGATGATTGAAATAGAAAAGCCGAGTATTGAAACGGTTGAGATCAGTGAAAATGGCACGTACGGAAAATTTGTAGTAGAACCTTTGGAGAGAGGCTACGGGACGACACTAGGTAATTCTATGCGTCGTGTTCTGTTGTCCTCCCTTCCAGGAGCTGCGACTCGATCGGTACAGATTGATGGGGTGCTGCATGAGTTTTCAACCATTGAAGGTGTTGTCGAGGATACAACGGAAGTTATTCTTAATCTGAAGAAGCTCTCTCTTAAAATTCATTCTGACGAAGAAAAAACGTTAGAAATTGATGCTGAGGGAGAAGGGATCATTACAGCCGCAGACCTTCGTCATGACAGTGATGTTGAAATATTAAACCCAGACCTTCATATTGCAACTCTAGCAGAGGGTGCCAGACTTCACATGAAGATCTCTGCCGGAAGAGGCCGTGGCTATATTCCAGCAGAAGGAAACAAACGTGATGATCATCCTATTGGAGTAATTGCAATAGATTCTATTTATACTCCGGTAGATCGAGTCAACTATCAAGTGACAAATACCCGTGTTGGTCAGGTCACAAACTACGATAAATTAACCCTTGAAGTATGGACAAATGGTAGCATTCGTCCTGAAGAGGCAGTCAGTCTAGGAGCAAAGGTTCTTTCTGAACATCTTAATCTATTTATTACCTTAACTGATGAAGCTCAAGAAGCTGAGATTATGGTAGAAAAAGAAGAAGATAAGAAAGAAAAAGTCCTAGAAATGACGATTGAAGAACTTGATTTATCTGTTCGTTCCTATAATTGCTTAAAGCGTGCCGGGATTAATACGGTACAGGAGCTAACGCATAAGTCTGAAGAAGATATGATGAAAGTACGTAATTTAGGTCGTAAATCTCTTGAGGAAGTACAGGAGAAACTAGCTGAGCTAGGACTTGGTCTACGCAAAGATGACTAACGATCAGTGTACGTCAGCTAAAGGAGGGATATAGAGATGGCTTATCAGAAACTAGGGCGAAATAGTTCTGCTCGTAAAGCGTTGTTCCGTGATTTAGTGACAGATTTATTCATCTACGAACGCATTGAAACAACTGAATCTAAAGCTAAAGAGCTTCGCTCAATCGCAGAAAAAATGATCACATTAGGTAAACGTGGTGATCTTCACGCTCGTAGACAAGTAGCTGCATTTGTTCGTGCAGAAGTAGCCGATGCTACAACTGGACAGGATGCGATTCAAAAACTATTTACGGATATTGCTCCTCGTTATGCAGAGCGTCAAGGTGGATATACACGTATTTTAAAGCTTGGACCTCGCCGTGGAGACGGAGCACCAATGGTATATCTTGAATTAGTCAAATAAGAACGGCTCCAAAAAGGGTGGGGACAGGATCTGGAGATTTCCAGATTCCTGGTCAGTACCCTTTTTTGCCGTATTTGGCTTTTTCTATTTTCAAAGCTTGAAGGCTATATCATAAAATGCGGGGGTTATATCTTTAAGGGGAGGAAAAAATGTGATTCAATGTCATAACGTATTTTTTTCATATTCAAACGCTCACATAGCCTCTCATTCTTCTGTCCAGTTAAATCCTGATCTTGAGGGTGATAGAAGTAAGGATAAAACAGGAGAGCTTAAGAATATAAACCTTAGGATAAGAGATGGTGAGTATGTAGCAATTATCGGTCCCAATGGATGCGGAAAATCTACATTAGCAAAGCTGCTGAATGGTATACTTCTTCCTACAAATGGAGACGTTACGGTGGCAGATAAATCCACACAAAGTAAAGAAGATCTATACTCTATTCGACAGCAGGTTGGTTTGGTTTTTCAAAATCCAGAGAATCAGATGGTAGCTACTACAATTTTTGATGATATAGCTTTTGGCTTGGAAAATATCGCATGGCCTCAGGAGCGAATGGATGAACGCATTCGGGAAGCCCTGCAGCAGGTTGGGATGTGGGAGCTACGTGAAAGGGAGCCACATACACTTTCTGGAGGGCAGAAACAACGTGTAGCTATAGCAGGCATATTGGCGATGAGACCTGACACGATTATTTTTGATGAAGCAACGTCTATGCTTGATCCCGAGGGGAGAAAAGAGGTTCTTGCTATTATGAGAGGGCTACATGAAGAAGGCTTGATGATTATTCATATTACACATGATATGAATGAAGCGGCAGAGGCCGATCGTGTTCTTTTTATGAAAGAAGGTCGGTTGATTCGAGATGAGTCCCCTAAAGTGCTCTTTGCTGATTTGGATTGGTTAAAGGCTCACGGACTTGAGCTTCCTTTCAGCTATCAAGTGATTATAGAGCTAAAAGATAGAGGTCTACCTATTCCAGATACAATTCACTCTAAGAAAGAGCTGGTTTCGCACTTATGGACATTGTCATCAAAAACTTGAGCTACACGTATCATGCCCATACTCCATTCGAACAGCAGGTCTTGAAGGATATTTCTCTGGAAATAAAGGAGAACTTATGGGTATCCATTATTGGACGTACAGGGTCAGGAAAGTCTACCTTAGTTCAGCACATGAATGGTCTATCAAAGCCTACAGAGGGGTCTGTTCAGATTGGTCAGACGGTGATAGCGTCAGATCAAAAGAAGAGATTAGACAAGCCGTTATATGATCAGGTGGGGATGGTCTTTCAATATCCGGAGCACCAATTGTTTGAGGAGTCGGTGTTTAAGGATATTAGCTACGGACCTAGAAACTTAGAATGGCCCACGGAGCTGATCGAGCTACGAGTGCTGCAGGTGATGGGTAAGCTTGGCTTGCCTAGAGACCTAGCCGAACGTTCTCCTTTTCAGCTAAGTGGTGGACAAAAGAGAAGAGTAGCTATAGCAGGTATTCTCGTGATGAACCCCAAGGTGATTATTTTAGATGAGCCTACTGCTGGGCTGGACCCGCAAGGAAAACGAGACATACTAAAGGTCATACGTCAATGGCAGGAGGAGCATCAGAGTACAGTCATCACCATCACTCATCAGATGGAGGATGTAGCGGAGTTTGCTGATCAGGTTGTCGTCATGGAGCACGGAAGGGTCAAATGGCAGATGGATCCTTTTACTTTGTTTACTACTTATGGTTCTGAGCTTGAACAAATGGGCTTGGAGTTACCACAGCTTATTCAATTTATTAAAGAGCTAAATGAGGGGTATGATAGCTCCCATCGACTAGTGCCTACTTCTTTAAACCAAAATAAGCTATACGAACAAATAGCGACATTTTTAAAGGGGAATATGAAGATAGCTGGATCACTAGAGGATATAGAGGATGAAACCCGATGAGTGCACTAAGCAGACTGCCCATTGGTCATTATATTGCAAAGCCCTCAGTTATCCATCAGTTAGACCCAAGAGTCAAAATTGTCCTGTTGCTAGCGTGTCTGAGCTTAATTTTTATGGCAAATAGCTTTCTGAGCTTTACTGTAGCTATAGGATTTGTTGTTTTGCTTTTTGCTACTGCTCAAATATCAATTATTTATATGTTTCGTGCCTTAAAGCCATTATGGATTTTACTCATCATCACGTTTATCTTTCATCTTTTTCTAAATAGAGAAGGGACTGTTCTGATTGAATGGGGCATCCTTCGTGTGTATGAGCAAGGAGTTATACAAGGTATTGTTGTTACATTACGAATTCTACTGCTTATCCTGCTCTCTTCTTTGCTTACCCTAACGACAAAGCCCTTAGTGTTAACGGATGGATTAGAAAAGCTGATGAGTCCACTAAAGGTATTCAGATTTCCGGCTCATGAGATCGCTCTGATGATCTCCATATCCTTACGTTTTATTCCTACCCTGCTTCAGGAGATGGATAAGATTATGAAGGCTCAAAGCGCTAGAGGTGCTTCCTTTCAGAGTAGAAGTCTAAAGAAAAAAGCTACTGCCTTTATGGCTATCCTAATCCCGTTGTTTATTGCCTCCTTTCAGCGAGCAGATGAATTAGCTTTAGCGATGGAAGCCAGGGGATATCGAGGGGGAGAGGGACGAACGCAATATAGAAAGCTGAGGGTTACTCAGCTTGATTACATGGCTATTTCTGTAGTTATCGCTTTTGGAGCTCTCTTTTTACTCTTAAGGGCATGGTAGACGTATAGACAGTAAGAGGTGAGAAGCCTAGAGATTCTTCATAGGCTTAAGAGGATAGGAGAAAGGGGTAAGGTAGGAAGTGAATGAACACGAAGAAGAAGGCTTTTTGGGTTCATCCAGAGAGTTAAATCGTTTTAAATGCACCGTATCGTATGATGGTACCCATTATCATGGCTTTCAGATTCAAACAAATGCTTTATCTGTTCAGGAGAAGCTAGAGCAGGCTCTCAAACGCATGCACAATGAGCCTGTTGCTGTAGTTGGTTCAGGAAGAACGGATGCTGGTGTTCACGCAAGAGGGCAGGTTTTTCACTTTGATAGCCCTCTAGAGATCAGAATGGACAAATGGACGCTAGCGCTGAACTCCTATTTACCAAAGGATATTCGCATTCAGTCTACAGAGCCCATACATGCTGATTTCCATGCTAGACATGATGTGACCAGAAAGCAGTATCGTTATCATATCTATCGTTCTAGGCTGGAAAATCCGAACAGGCGATTATACTGGGCTCATGTGCCTTATGGGCTAGATATGGACGCTATTCGAGCAGCAGCTAAGGTTTTAGAAGGAGAGCATGACTTCACCGCCTTTAGCTCTGCAAAATCGGATGCTAATCACCGTGTGAGAACGATTAAACGTCTAGATATCGAAGAGCGTAAGGTGGAGGACGGAGAAGAAATTGTCCTGATTTGTGAAGGAAATGGATTTTTATATAATATGGTGCGGATTATTGCAGGAACGCTGATCGATGTGGGGCGGGGCAGAAGCTCTATTGAACAGGTACAGCAGGCTCTCAAGTTAAAAGAACGTAGACTAGCAGGAAAGACGGCCCCAGCACATGGATTAAACCTATGGTGGGTGGCATATGATTGAATAAATTTGAGAGTTAGCACATTATCATCTCAGCTACTTTATAGAGGCATATAAAGCTAGAATTTATCTAGGAAATGCCTTGACTGTTGCTTCCCATTGTAGTATTATATTCTTTGGTATTTCTAAACTCACAGCCCCGAGCGTAGAAGCACCTGTATGATTGTTTTTTGACCCGCTATGTTCTCGTGTTCTAAAGGCGGACCGAGTCATAAGGCAGAAAACAAAGCTTTATTAAAGCTTACTATGCATATCATGAATGACAGAACAAATAGAGCGTATGACAACGTAATACTGAAATCATGAACGTAACACATTGATTTTGAGAATATTGGAGGGATTATAGATGCGTACCACATTTATGGCAAAGCCGCATGAAGTAGAACGTAAATGGTACTTAATAGACGCTGAAGGTCAAACACTTGGTCGTCTAGCGAGTGAAGTTGCTAGCATTTTACGTGGAAAAACTAAACCTGAATTCACACCACATGTTGATACAGGTGACTTCGTTATTGTTATTAACGCAGAGAAAATCAGATTAACAGGAAACAAGCTGCAAGATAAGAAATACTATCGCCACTCTGGTCATCCAGGTGGATTAAGAGAAACGTCTGCAGGAGAATTGCTACAAAAGTTCCCTGAAAGATTGATCGAATTTGCAGTAAAAGGAATGCTTCCAAAGAACACTTTAGGTCGTCAGCAAGGTATGAAGCTACACGTTTACGCTGGAAGCAAGCACAAGCATCAAGCACAACAACCTGAAGTTTACGAACTTCGCGGATAATAATCGAACGAAGAAGGAGGGTATCTACCTTGGCACAAGTAACTTATTATGGTACAGGTCGTCGTAAGCATTCTGTAGCTCGCGTACGTTTAGTACCTGGTGATGGAAACATTGTAATTAACAAACGTAGCATAGATGAATTTTTCGGATTAGAGACGTTAAAGCTGATCGTTAAGCAACCTCTACGTCTGACTGAAACAGAAGGTCAATATGACGTATTAGTAAACGTTAACGGTGGTGGATTTACAGGTCAAGCGGGAGCGATCCGTCATGGTATCGCACGTGCTTTATTGAAAGCAGATCCTGAATTCCGTAGCGTTCTTAAGCGCGCAGGATTCTTAACGCGTGATCCACGTATGAAAGAGCGTAAGAAATACGGTCTTAAAGCTGCACGTCGTGCACCTCAGTTCTCAAAACGTTAATATACTTACGTTTCAAGGCTCTCAACCTTTGGTTGGGGGTCTTTTTTATGCTGTTTTTTTGTAATCGCGCCCACCAGACGCCCACAAACCACCCACCGAGATATAGGTTAGGAGCAATAATGAGTCTAGTATGTAACAAAAAAGAACCTTTTACCGACGTCCTTAAAGAGATTACCCATTTGTAAGGCATATATTACTTAAAAATAGTTTATTTAGCTTAACGTAAATGGGGTTCACTAGATACTTTTGGATTGACAAAATATCGCTTGCCAGTATCAAGCTTTGAAATGCTCTCCATCTCGTCCTCATTCAAGTTAAAGTCGAATACTTGGATATTCTCCTTAATCCGCTGCGCGTTTGATGACTTGGGGATGATGATGGTATGACGATTTAAATGCCAGCGCAAAATGACTTGCCTACTGTCTTGTTATGTCGACGTGCAATGATATTCAGTTCCTCATTATCAAACAAGGAAGCATTCCCTTGACCCAAAGGACCCCATGCTTCATGCAATATTTGATGACGAGACATATACTCACGTAGTGATTTCTGTTGAAATAGCGGATGTGTCTCTACTTGATTAATCATTGGCTGTATCTTGGCATATTTCTTCAAGTGTTCAAAATGCTCAGGCCCAAAGTTAGCTACACCAATGACTTTTATCTTACCTTCCTCATACAATTGCTCCAGCGCTTTCCAAGCTTCAACATAAAGTGGAGCAGCAAAATGAATGAGATACATATCGAGATAAGTAGTCTTCATCCTCTTACAACTTTCCCTAAAAGCTTGATGTGTCTCTTCATACCCCAGATCAGTGGTCCACACCTTAGAGGTTAGAAAAAAATCTTCTCGAGAGACACCGCTATTTGCTATCGCCTGGCCTAAAGCCTCTTCATTTCCATAGATACGTGCTGTATCAAAATGACGATAGCCCACTTTAATGGCTTCACGGATTGTCTGTTCGAAAGCTCCGTTTTTCCCTTGTTTGATTTTATAAACACCAAATCCCAGCTGGGGGATTTTCACACCGTTTGCTGCCATTACGAATGATTCCATAACATTCTCCTTTAAGGTAGTTTATGAGTATAGCTCTATTTGCACAATGACAAGAACTGATTAATCAGGGTTTGTAAGCCTTCTACCTTAGTTTTGGCATCCAAAAGATAATAATTTTTGGTACCCTCGCGATTCATGCTGACCAGTCCGGCATCCTTTAGTATTTTAAGGTGATGAGAAATGGCAGGACGAGATAAATGGGTGTACTTGCCGATTTCTCCCACTCGCATGCCAAGGTTCTGTGCTCTCTGAGCCAAGGTAATTAATATAGCTTGACGGGTTTCATTGCCTATGGCTAAAAGCAAGTTTTGATTTTGTTTAAACTCATGCATAATACGACTGCTAACGTCTTGTTCCATCATTTCCTCCTTAGTCTAACGCTTTAAACCATTAGGTCATTACAGACAGCTTACCACAGAGTTTATCTTAAAGGGGTATTGGTAAAGAAAATAGAGATCATATACTGACCACTATATAGTGGTAATTGGAGGCCTCCTTCTGCTCATATGTGCACATTTACTTTGAAAATATCCTATTTCTAAGGTATACTAAGAGTAAGTTATGACTATTTTAAATAGTCACGTATATACTAATAAAGACCACAGATGCGCTAACATCTGCGGTCCGGTACAATATCCGCTTTTAAGGGCGGAGGCTATTACAAAAGCAGGGAAATAGACCGCATACCTTTGAGAGGGCGGTCTATTTCTTTTTATCAAAGGAAAGTATTAACACGACTAAAGTCGCAAATGAAATCATTAGCAACAATGCTTGAAATACTTCCATGGGCATCACCTCCCTTTACAGGAGATTAGCCGACCGCCCTTTTAAAGCCATTCTATTGTAGGAATATTATACCATATGCCCTATTGCAGCAGGGTGTTTTTTAGAGTGAAAATCATGTATCAAAGCATCTATTTGCATACACGGATTCATAATTTAGTAATAAGCAGAATGGAGGGTGCTTATGTGTAAGCTTAAGGAAATGGATGATCAGGATTTTGAATGGTTTATCGAACAAGCTGTTCATAACTTTGCCCAAGATAAAGTAGAGAATGGGAGCTGGGACAAAGAAACAGCTATAGATCAGTCTAGACAAGCTTTTTCTAGCTTGCTTCCTCAAATCAGTTTTTAAAGTGCATACTGGACTCACAGGGAGTTAAAGTGGGTTATCTTTGGTTTGCTATTAAAGAAGAAGAGGCGGAAAGGCCGTATGCCTTTCTCTATGAAATATTTCTCCTACCAGAAGCACGTGGCCAGGGCATTGGAGAAGCGGCTATTGAGCTAATGAAGAAAGAGGCGAAGGCACAAGGCGTAGACAAGATATGGCTTCATGTTTTTGGTCATAATGAAAGTGCTTATAGATTCTATAAGAGACTAGGTTTTACAGTCACCGATTACACAATGAGTATACAAACGGATATTTAATGCTTAGCTAAGGCCTCAACTTGTATGAGTGGAAGGCCTTTTTATGTTCACCATTCCCAATACTTGTTACCTTGGGCTACTATAAAACGAGTCAGCCAAGTTTCAAAGTTAGAGTTAAAAGGAGTACTTTCAGATGGAGGTTGTCCAACAACAGTTCTATGTAAATAGTTACCTGTATTAGTAGTGGTTTTGTTAAGGTCAATAAGGATAGAATCGCCAAGAATATACCCAATAGCTAATTTATCTGGAAAATCTAGATTGGTTTCATGATAGAGTAAGATTTTTTCAAATGAATATAATTGATTTTCTCCACCATAGTCAAGCATATCAAAGAGACTGCAACCATTGCATATTTTAAGGAAATGTCGATAATCTAGAGGAAGCTGTTTCCCAATGTTATGTTCTAAAAGTTGAATGTCGTTTTCAGTAGCTGAATCATAAAATGTACAGGACGTATCATATAGTTGTCCAGTAGTATCAAGGATTTTCATGATATTATTTTGTTTTTCTAATGTGCTTTTTAATGAGTGCAAAGTTCTGTGAATAAGAAACTCATCCTTCATTGTTCATCCTCCATTCTCCATCCCCAAAAATCGTGTTAACTCTTCTAAATTAGATTTAACAGCACATTACATATTCATAGTATATACCGTTTCTATAGGTAATCAGCAAAGTTTTTCTATGAACAAAAGCATATCTGCGTCCTGTCCGTCGTATACATGTAACGATGTTGGACAAGGAGGCGTTGAGATGAAGCTGAGCATGAAAAAGGTTATCCTGTTTTGTCTAGGGAGTGCGGCACTAATCTATATTTTTAATTTGCAAATCTCATATACAATATCTGATTCTACCTGGAGTCTTCCGCTCTCGGGAAAAATTATTGTCATTGATCCCGGACATGGGGGCTTAGATGGGGGAGCGGTAAGCAGGGACGGAGTGGTTGAGAAGGAGATAGCTCTGAACATTTCTATATATTTGAGAGATCTCTTGCAGGAATCAGGGGCCCTCGTTAAAATGACTAGGGAGTCGGATACAGAGCTTTCCACGCAAGAGGATAAGGAGAGGGGCAGAAGGAAAGCGACCGATCTGAAGAATCGAGCTCATTTCATTAATACCAGTGATGGAGACTACCTAGTGAGCATACATCTAAATAGCATTACATCTCCTAAGTGGAGAGGAGCACAGACTTTTTATCATCCTCAGCTTGAGAGTAATCAGGAGCTGGCTAAACTAGTACAGGATGAGCTAAAGCGTAATCTTGAAAATACAGATCGTCAATCTAAGAAAAATCAGGATATTTTTATTTTGAGGCAGGCCACTTTGCCAAGTGTGTTAGTGGAGGTTGGCTTTCTATCTAACCCTGAGGAGTCAACCTTGTTAAGTACGGTGGAGTATCAGAAAAAGGTGGCGGCCTCGATCTATCAAGGAGTTCTAAGACATGCAGCAGGTGAAAAACTACCTTAACTTTTTGCTAAGAGTGGTTATCATGAAACCAGCCTTTGCTCTATTCATATAAACTCAAAAGTTCATACTTCCTTCAAAACACCGTTCCCTTTCGTTAGGTTACGCTAGGCTTGTATGGTATACTTTAGCTAATGGCACGTTAATAAATGATGGATGCGGATAGCACGTCGTGTAGTCGTATAGACGAAAAAGAACAGGTGAAGTCTGTATCCTTCCTTAGCGAACGAGACTAATGAGGGTAAAGAGGTGTGTAGCTGTGTTAACGGAAGAGCAGGTATTGAATATTTTAAAGAAGATAAAAGCTCCTGATTTAGAACAAAGTATTGTAGATTTAGGCTTAGTGCGTGACTTAAAGATTCAGGCTGATAATGTCAGCTTAAAAATAGCGGTAGCTCAAGCTGGAAGCCAGGAGCAAATGCAGGTGCAGCAGGAGATAGTTCAGGCATTGAAGCAGGCTGGTGCTGAAACGGTGGGCTTGCGTTTTGAGGAGTTATCCGAGCAGGATTTGGCTGCACTGCGTGGCCAGGGCAATGGTCAGAATCAAGGGCAAAACAAGTTCCCTTCTTTATTAGCTCCAGAAAGTAAGACTGTATTTATTGCTGTCACAAGTGGTAAGGGTGGCGTAGGGAAGTCTACGGTTACTGTAAATTTAGCAACAGCCTTGCAGCGATTAGGAAAGCGAGTTGGCGTCATTGATGCAGACATCTATGGCTTTAGTGTTCCTGATATGATGGGTATTGATGAGCGTCCTGAGGTTGAAGGTGAAGTGATTCATCCTGTTGAGAAGGATGGAGTGAAGGTGATGTCGATGGGCTTTTTTGTTGAAGATAATTCACCAGTGATTTGGCGTGGTCCTATGCTTGGTAAAATGCTGAAAAATTTCTTTACTGAGGTAGAGTGGGGCGAATTAGATTATTTAGTTCTTGATCTACCTCCTGGAACTGGGGATGTGGCGTTAGACGTCCACCAAATGCTTCCTCAGAGCAAGGAGATCATTGTGACGACTCCTCATACTACGGCAGCGTTTGTAGCGGCTAGAGCGGGTGCTATGGCTTTAAAAACGAATCATGAGATTTTGGGTGTCGTTGAAAATATGTCGTACTATCCATTGCCTGATGGAAGCAAGGATTATATCTTTGGACAGGGCGGTGGAGAAAAGCTTGCTGCAAATCTCAAATCAGAGCTTATCGCTCAGATTCCACTTGGTCAGCCTAATAAGCTAGAGAGTGATGATAGGCTCTTGACAGGAATATATCCTGCGGATTCATTAATTGGAGGCTTATACAGTAGCTTAGCGGAAACTGTGGTTAAAAAAACAACGAACTAGAGTTGTTGCAAATGCAACTTACTCAATTGATCAAGATTACTACAACCATGTGGTCAACCGACTGCCATCATGCAGTGCGTCACCGTGCGCCGGGAGCTACGCACTGTGCCGAAAGAAGGTCAGTATAGAAAATTTCCTTCCATACAAAAAGACGCCACCACTCCATTGAACTGCACTCCTATTGTTAGACGTAACGAACAATAGGGTGCTTTCAGGGATGGACAGGCGTCTTTTTCGCGCAACCACACAAACCTAAACTTCTAACGGTCAAAATTGAACCTTAGAAGTGTTTTTTGGACATCTACAAATTTTAACGGACATATTTGCACCTTAGCCGTGTAAATGAAGCCAAAATCGATGAATTTTATGCTAAGTGTCGAAAATGTCCGTTAGAGATCAAAGTAAGTCAAATTGCTGTAAGAGTCAAATTTGTCCGTTAGAGGTCGGAGACAGGAAAAAACGATGCCTTCCACTACCCGTCACAGTATGAGGTTTAATTATTTCACCTTCTACACAGGATGGGGAGCATATCGCTTGTGAGGTCACAGCACGGCTTTACTATTTTTTAACCACCACCGCTGTCTTCACTTCCGCCGCCTCCTTGTCCTTCACTTTCTTGGCCACCTTCGCCCCCTTCACCCTCCTTCTTTTCTCCTCCCAAACTGTCTTTAGCAACCTCGCTCATGAGCTGGAGAAGCTCGAGACGGAAATAAGGGGATTGGATCGCTTCTTTCATAACCGTCATCGTTTGCTGGCGAAATTCCTTAGATTTTGTTAGCTCAAGAAACTGTTTTTCCATTTCCGGATCCTTGAGGATTTCCTGCATGGACGTCCGATACTCGGGGTCCTTCATTAAGTCCTTAAGCCACTTTTTATGTTCTTCTTCAAGCTGCTTGGCATATTCTTTAATAAACTCAGGGTCACCCATTAGCTCCTCTAGCTTCTTTTTGTTGTCTTCGCTAAGCAAAGACTCTTGAACGGCTTTTTTCACCTCGGGAGCTTCTAGGATCATCTTCTTCTGTGCTTCTTCGTTTCCGATTGCTTCTTCAACGGCTTTTTTCCCTTCATCGGTATGCAGGATGTCTAGGACCATTTGTTTTGTGGCATTGTAGTCGGCAGAATTCTGGTTATCCTTTGGAGAACAGCTGCATAATATGGTGAGAAGGATAAAAACAAGTAATGTCCAGGGAAGTTTATGTGATTTTTTTGGTTTTTTTAGGAATGAATTCGACAACATTATGAACCTTTTTGTAGTAGGTGGTTGAAGCATGTAGGATAACTCCTTTCTTTCTGTTGTACCCTTTTAGGTGAGCTAGATCGTTTTAGTCCTATGGTTATAGGAAAGCGTTAGGTAGGAAGCCCCTTTCCATATGCCGATCATTAGGCAGGTTAATCTTTCACTTCTTTGTACCTTTAATATGCTTTTCATGGCTTCAAATTATACTTTTTGGTACAATCGTAGTGGAGATTATGGAAAGTGGTGAGTACACTGAATATACGTAGATTTTTATTTATGTTTTTAACAACGCTCCTGCTCGGTGGGATAACCATATTAGCAACAGGGTTAGCGATTGGTTGGGGGGATATGACAGGTGGTGGAGACCAGGCTTCAGAGCTGGTTGCTGCGATCATCTGGATGTTTATCGTTGGATTGCTGTTTAGTATGATCAGTCAAATGGGCTTCTTTGCCTATCTGTTGGTGCATCGATTGGGCTTAGGGGTATTTAAACCGAAGCTGTGGACATGGATTCAAGTTCTATTAATTGCTTTTGTTTTATTTGATCTTGTCTACTTTAGGTATATTGCATTTGGTACAGAGCTAGATACTTGGACACAATTCACGACGTTGCCAATCATTTTGCTTATTGTAGGTTTAATTGCCGCTTTCATTAAAGCGAAATTGACAAACAGTAAGGCGTTTATTCCTGCATTGTTTTTTCTGACAGTGGTTACGACCGTTGAGGCTGTGCCTGCTATTATTCAGAACGACCAAAATTGGACGACGATGATGACAACGACGATTCTGGTATGTAATCTGTATCAGCTCTTGATTTTACAGCGTTTAACGAAACCGATTGAACAAAAGGCTTAAGCAAAAAAGCACTTAGGATTACCTAAGTGCTTAATGAATTTTAAATGAGCGCATATACTAATGATTAAGGTAGAGGATCAGGAGAGGCGCTATTACAGGACATAGACATAGTTGAAAAAAAGGTGACGAATTTTATAAGTGGATTATTGTAGCTCTTTAATGTTGGTTTTGACCCCTGCTAAAAGCTCAGAAACGGTAACAAACTGGTAACCATCCTGTTGTAGTCGATCGATGATTTGAGGTAATGCTTCATGCGTTTGTTTACTGGAGTCACTAGCGTGAAGCAGGATAATATCTCCCGGAACGACATGCTCTACGACGTTTTGCACGATTTTATCGCTACCTGGGTTGAGCCAATCCCTTGAGTCTGTGTTCCACTGAATCACTGTAAAATTTAACTCCTGAGCAATCCTAAGAACGCGTTTATCATAATCCCCATTTGGGGTACGTAGTAAAGTGGGAGTTTTTCCTGTTAAGGATCTCAAAATATTATTCGATTTGACCAGCTGCTGTCTGATTTCGTCATCTTTAAATGTACTGTAGTTATCGTGCTTATGTCCATGTGAGCCTATTTCGAAGCCTTGTTCATGAATGCGTTTAACGATATCCGGGTGATTCTCGGCCCAAGGAGATGAGAGAAAAAAGGTAGCATCCTTGACCCCCCTGCTTTCTAGAACGTCAAGAATTGGCCCTGGTCTCTCATTTCCCCAGGATATGTCAAAGGTTAAGGCGATCTTTTTATCGGAGGTAGCTACTTTATAAATGGCTCTGGGCTCCTCGGTATCTGCTGTACTCTGGAACACAGGGAAAGCATCTCCTTGTACATAGAACAACCCAGCCGTAAATAATGCGGCTACTATGAGTAGGGCATAACGCTTCAGCTTCCTGCCATTGATGGTCCAAATGATATTCATACTTGTCACTCCTGTCCCATTCGGTTCATAGTTGATATATATGTATGAGGTTGTCTTTTTATACTATTAGATTGTATGGAATTATAATTTTTGTTAGGAGATTATGCACAAAAAAGAAGGGTTTCGCCATCATACTTGGCGATAAGCCAGTTTTTTCCAATGTCCATAAAATGAGGTGAATATGATGGGTGCGTTAAGGAAGCTTTTGTCAGAGAGTAAGAATTTTATGCTGCTTGCTGCACTGTTAATGTTATTTGGTGCATGGATGGGGTATGCAAATCACGAAATGTTTATGGAATTAATTGCTCAGGTCTTTGACCAGCTAGAGGAGCTTTTAGAACAGACAGAAGAGAACGACTCTCCAGCATTTATGGCTGGTTTGATCTTTGGTAACAATGTGCGGGCGGCCTTAATGATGTTGGGCTTAGGTGCCATTATCTTTATCATTCCAGCTATTTCTCTATTTGTTAACGGATTAGCTGTTGGTTTTATTCTAAAGGTATCAGCAATTGGGGGGATTTCTCCACTAGCGTTATTCACCTATGGGATTCTGCCTCATGGTATTCTTGAGCTTCCAGCGATTATTATGGCTGGAGGAATAGGGATTTTCCTGGGCTGGAGATTAGTCCGCTGGATATTTAGAATGATTGCTTTAGCTATTAATCCAGATGGTAGGTCAGGAGAACACTTCAGGGAAGAAACGCAGCCTGTCCTAAAGACTAGGCTAAAAGGACTTGCTATTTTTACGGTGGGACTTGTCATTGTCCTATTTTTTGCAGCAGTCATTGAAGGCTATGTCACTCCGGGCTTGCTAGAGCAGCAAATGGAACAGATTAGTCTAAGCTGGCAAAAAAATTAATAAAAAGAGCTATAAAATCCCTTCATTTAGGAAATAACAATGAAACATGGAACTATTTGTACAGGGGTGTGGATATAGCGAATGATTGGAATCCTACTTAATAACAAAGAAACCGTTGAACTAGAGTATCTGTTGAAGCGAGAGCTGGAGGAGCTATTGCTTGACCTAGGAGACCATCGTATTGATGGGATCGTGAAGAAGGCGATGGAAGAGCGCTACAAAATTATCTTTAAAATGTATAGTCGCTTTGTACACCCTAAAGAGCTTTCAAAGTACGTGCGTAACAGTCCGAGAAAGCATGTTTAGGTTTAGCTAGAATTGAAAGGGTAAGATAAGAAGGGCAATAAAGGGAAAGAGAGGGGGAAGTGCAGCCTGATGATAATGTATCTTCCTCCTGGTTTTTCTTAGAGTCTTGGTAAGAACGAAAGCTATGACAAGAATGAGAGCTACTTGGTAAAAAACGATAGCTGAAACGTATTGAAAAAAAACGTAATCCGTTGTATACTAAATCTTGTCTCTTTAAAATTTAGAGAGTTTGCAACGATATTCTATTGTTGCCTATTCTCAAACTCAATATTCCGCAGTAGCTCAGTGGTAGAGCTATCGGCTGTTAACCGATCGGTCGTAGGTTCGAGTCCTACCTGCGGAGCCATTTATGCTGGCGTAGCTCAGTGGCAGAGCACCACCATGGTAAGGTGGGGGTCGTGGGTTCAATCCCCACCGCTAGCTCCATACATATTAGCGTTTAAACCCTTTATATATAAGGGTTTTTTATTTGGTCTTATAAATGCTAACAAATTTGATAACTTCCCAAGAACCAAAAGTTCTTAAAAGTCCTATAAGGGCAACAGACATTGTTTTATTTTTTCTTATTAAATAAACCATATTTTTGTTTCTCGATAATAGTGTTAGTATTTTTGTCAAAAACGATAAGAAAACTCTTGAATAAAGTTCCTTTACCCAATAAATTCACCCTATTACCCTTCTCAGAACTCTCATATTTTTTTGCTGAGAAATCATTGGGCAGCAAATTAATAATTTGATTAACTTGAGGCGTGACTCCTTGAATAGGCTGTAAGCTTTTACAAAGGGAACAGAGAGATGATTCATTACATTTTAAACAATAAAATTGATTGCAGTTGACGCACAAATGGAACTCATCAGAAGCAACTACCTCTATGCATGATTGACAACGTTGAGTATGATCGTGACACAAACTTGCTCTAGATAAAGATGAAATTTCTTCGCAATCATTGCAAATTTTTTGATCACAGACTTTGCAAGAGCTTTCCTTAGATTTATCTAACAGTCTATTGCACTCACTACAATTAAAAGCATTATCCACTTGAACAATCATATCGTCGCTTGTAATAGTGAATGGTCCATTTGTATCATTTGTTAAAGCACATTCAAGAGAGATTGTATTTTCTGCATTTATGTGTAAGCTTATTTGCCCATAATTGTTTACTGCATGTACAGTGGCGGTTTCTACAGTTTGTCTTAACATCAAAATAGCAATAGGTTCAATTGTAGTATCATGAGACTTATATTCGTATTTATGTATTTGCTGGCTAATGAGTCCTTCTCTTTCCCGTTGAAGTAATTCTAATTCTTCTTTAGGGGTTACTCCTTTTGAGCTTTCAGCTAATTGGTTTTCATAATAAAGCATGTCGTAGTAATCATTGATTCTCTTTATCTCTTTATCTAAAATCTCTTTATTTTCTATTTTTTTCTTCTCAATAAAGATTTCAGCATCCTCTTTAGCCAGTGAGAGCATTTCTCTCAGAACTGTATCCAGATGAGCTTCATTAACATCTAGAAGGAGTTCGTCTTTAATATCTTCTAATAGAAAATTGATATCTTCGTTGTATGTTTCAACTTTATCTTCTTTGAGATTATATTTGAATCCCTTAAGGTACTCTTCAACTAAATTTCCACGCACCGTTGTTTTAAACCAGATAAATAAATAATCAGTGTTTTCTTGACTTATATCGAGAAGTTGAATATTACATGAGGGTAATTGAGCTTTTATGTAGTTTGTAGGTGCATCCAACTTCAAGAGCTTGGTTCCCGTACCAATCCCAGTATTTCTATCGGCAACAAGTTGAGCAATTTTCTGAGTAAAAAACGACTCGAAAGTAAGATATGTAATATTGGGGTCAGACGTTTTAACGAAACTAACTTTTGTGTTATTAATTCCATTAAGTTCATCTTTTAGATTGTCAGGAATTTGAATTAGTAAGATATCAGAACTAATTTCTTTAATGTCTATTCCTAAATAATCACAACTCTCTATTATATATGGTTTTAATTCATAGAGTTCCATTAACAGCCCACTCCTATTTTATTTAAAATTTTGGTGGATTGGTCAACGTCTTCTTCAAATTCTTCTTTAGCTAATAATAGCTCATCGCCTATTGCGCGTAACTTTTGCTCAATATCTTTTGAATTTAAAGAATCCAAAATAATCTTTCCAATACGTACCTCTAGTGATTCATTTTCATTCTTCATATAGGAAAGTATCGTATCCAACTCTCCAATTACAATTTCAAATAAATTCACTTTGGATGTTAATATATAGAGTAGATATTCGTCTATAGTTCCTTTAGTAGGCATAGTGTAAATTTCAACGTTCTTCGTTTGCCCAAAACGGTGTACTCTTCCAATTCTTTGTTCAATACGCATAGGGTTCCAAGGTAAATCATAGTTGAAAAGTCTATGGCAAAATTGTAGATTTAAACCCTGACCACCAGACTCAGAGGATAAGAATACTTGAGAATCTTGATTTTTAAATTTATGGATTGATAATTGTTTTTGTGCAGTGGATAGTCCTCCGTGATAAGTTACAACAGATAATTCATTTTCTCTTAAAAAAATCTCTAATAATTCAATAGTAGCTCGATATTCCGAGTAAATTATCACCTGTTCTTTAGTGTTTTTTATATGTTTCAATAATTCTATCGCCTTAGAGGGATATGTTATTTTTTCGCCAATAGAAATTAAGTATTGGCAAATTTGTTGGTCACTTTCTCCAACTAATTTTGGATACATTTTATTCTTTAGAGTTTTTAGCGCCGAATGCGGACTACTACAATTTTGTTTTAACAATGACATTAATAAAATAACAATAAGGTGAACTTCAGATTTATCCCAACCTATTGGTATTAGTCCATCAACATATTTCTTATAGATATCTCTACAGAAATCAATCACGCCATTATGGAACTCTCTTTCTATATCTGTAAGTTCAATCTCTAAGGTTTTGACAATTCTTCTAGGGAGTTCAACAAGTGTATCAGCTCGCCTGTGACGAATCATGACATCATTTAACAGAGTTTTTAGGTTTTCTATATTTTTAGGAGTATAACGGTTCACAATATATTCGTCCCGGAAACTTTTCCTGCTTTTTAAATATCCTGGTTTAAGAATATTAACTAGATTATATAATTCTCTCATATCATTTTGGATTGGGGTTGCGGACATAAGAAGCGCATTGTTCTTTTGAATGGTGTATACATATTTGTAAGTGGCAGTGTTGTGGTTTTTCAGAGAATGAGCTTCATCAACTATTAGAAGATCAAAGAAGCGTTCCTTAATTTTGCCCTTTCTTTCTTCTGATCTAATTAAATAAGGCATAGAAGATATTAGAAGTTGTTTGTTTTCCCAATCCTCTTCTTTTAAATCATTTAACTGAATATCGAATTTTTCGTGCATTTCTTCTTTCCACTGTTCAACTAAAGGAGCTGGAGTGAGTACCAGGACAGATTTAATAAGTCCTCTAGTTAACAACTCTTTTAAAATAAGTCCAGCTTCAATTGTTTTTCCAAGCCCGACCTCATCAGCTAATATTGCACTTCCTTGCATATCGCGTAATGTTTTTAAGGCTGACTCTAGCTGCCAAGGACGTGGTTCGATATGTATTTCTGATAAGCAAATTAATCGTTCGAAGCCTTTCTGTAAACGAATTGCCTGAGACTGCAATTCTAGCTTTACATTTCTTAAAGGAGATAATTCTTTGGTCAAGTAGAATTTTTGAGCATCAGTTACAGGGATAATATTCAAAGGCTAGCCCCCATCGAGAACTTAACTTAGTCTCTTTTTTTATTTTTATGGTATGTGTCAATCATTTCATTAAACATCTTTTAATTTTTCTTTGTTATAAAGTTATATATTAAGCAGTTTATCCCTTCTTTCATTAGAGTACAAGGTATTGTATACCTTCGCAATAATTATTTAAAAAAGATCAAAAAATTGATTTAAAGGTTAAATACACAAGAGAGAGGTAAGAGTTCTTAAACATGAGTGAAAGCCAAAGTCTTTCAATAAGATTTAGTAAAGTCGCTTGAAGTTGTGTAATAAGTAATTTGCGTTAGAGCTTGGTGACAGCACGTTCTAAAAGCCTATATATATCTAAGAGCATACAAAATGACCACAGGTACTGTAACACCTTTGGTCATTTTGTACTCAGACAGTCCCAAAGAGGCAGGCACAGCTCGTTTTACCCAAGACCATAGAGTTGTCAGCCAAGGGTCTTTTAGTTAAGATTAGCTAATAAACTCTAGGATAATTATAATTCAAATAATTAGGAATGATTTCATTAGGCAAACGTAGTGTGTTTAGCTTTCCATTTCTCTAAGGCAATAAATAACCAAAAGCTATAAATACCTAAAGTAATTAAGCATAATAAGAACCACTTAATCCAGTTCCCAAACAATCCAATGGCTGTCCCATGAAATTTTAGCCTTCTACCTTCAACAACGGTATGATTAATTTTCCAGCCATAAACCATGCATAAGGCCCAAGGATAGCAAATCCCTAAAGTACACACGGTAACTAAAAAACCAAGGATACACCAACCAATAAATTGTAATAGCCCTCCATCAAAATAAGAATCTGTTTTAATCTGAGCTGAATGAGCTTGTTCCGTAGTCTGAACTACTGTTTCCATAATAATACCTCCTACCTGAATATTTGTTAAATTTAAAAACTTAACACCTTCTATTTCTCTACTATTCCATAGAACCCTTCATAAATTGTTGGATTTTGTAATATTTTCAAATAAAAAAATACCTAAGCAAGAGCAATTCACACGTTAAACAACACGAAAATCTTCGAACAAAAATATGTTGTAAATAGTAATCGTTACGATTATAATATAAAAAGTGCAAGCTGCACAAAGTGAAAAAGGAAGGGGTGCATACATGATGGCGACCTCGTGGCCGTTTCTGCGCCTATACGCGCTTGCCTTTTTATTTTTTTCTGCCAACTCTATTCTTAACGTCATTGTGCCCCTTCGAAGTGAGACTCTTGGAGCTAGCAACACAGAGATAGGTTTCATTATGGGTGTCTATATGCTGACATGTATGTTTTGTCGTCCATGGGCAGGGCATATTGTGCATAAATATGGGCCTATTAAAGTTTTACGTACTTTGTTGATTGTGAATGGCTTGGCTCTGATGATTTACACCGTTTCTGGGTTAGAGGGCTTTTTTGCTGCTCGCTTACTGCAAGGAGTAGCTACTGCATTCTTTTCTATGGCTTTGCAAATGGGTATTATTGATAGCTTACCAGAGAAGGAACGCTCTCAGGGTGTATCTTTGTATTCCTTATTTACCTATTTACCTACGGTTATTGGACCGTTGATCGCTTTAGGTATCTGGGAATGGGGCGGAATGAATGCATTTACGATAGCTATGGTTGGGATTGCCCTCACTACGGCATTATTTGGCTATGGTACGGATATGCAACAGCAGCAGCTTTCTCAATTGGAGGAAAAGGATAAGCATACGGGCACAGGTTTTATCACATCATTTCATCAATTAGTGACGAATCCGCAGTTATCAACAAGTAGTCTGATCATGCTGATGACATCAGTTGTCTTTGGGGCGGTTACGACCTTTATCCCATTGTATGCGAATCAGATGGAGCATGGTAATGCAGGTATCTATCTTATGCTCCAGGCGGGGACAATTGTATTGGCTCGATTTACCCTGCGCAAACGAATCCCTTCAGATGGTCAGTGGCATCCGAAGCTCATTGTAGGTGTCATCATTCTTATAGCGATAGCTGCTCAATTGTTAGCCAGCACGTCTATCCTTGGCTCGTTTGTTATGTATGTAGCAGCCGTCATCATGGGTTTAGCTCAAGCGATCGTCTATCCTACATTAATGACCTTTTTAACCTTTACGTTAACATCCGCAAACCGTAATGTGTTAATTGGTCTGTTTATTGCCATGGCTGATCTAGGTATTTCACTAGGAGGGATAGCGATGGGGCCAATTGCGGATCGATTCTCTTACTCTACTATGTACACTTGCTGTGCAGGTATGGCTGTAGGACTAGCTTTGTTTGCTTATTGGAGAGGAAAAAAACTAAGAGTTAAGATTTAGATTAGTGAGTAGGAAAAAGAAAGTGATTGGGTGTGCAAATTTTTTTAGAGTATAAATCGTAATTAATCCTATTTACGAGATAGGATTATGTATCAAGCTGAAGCAAATGAGTGTGTTATGAAGCAGTACAGTATTTTAGTTGTAAAAGGTTGATAGAAGGTTATAGTTCTCACTCTTAGGTACATATGACATATATATTCTGCTCTAGTATACGGAACTAGACCTTCAAAGAAGAAAATATATAAATAGAAGGGAATTTAATGATTATGAATCGTTTAATGAAACCATCCTTATGGCGGAGATCAGGACTGGCTCTAGCTACTGCTGTCATTATTTTTGTTACCGCAGCTTGCTCTGGAGGGACAACGACTGGTTCCTCCTCCGACAGTTATCCAATGACCATAGACAATTGTGGTCGTGAGATTACCATTCAAGAGCAGCCAAAGAATTTGTATGTGATAGGGGGAGAGGCGGGGACGATTGTCCATGCTGCTGGAGGAGCTGATGTAGTGCACACATTTTCACCACTGCCTAACGAGCCTCTTGGGGAAGCAACAGGTCCTTTAGGAGAAGCTAATCAGGCTCCTATTCGAACGGCATCGGAAATGTCTCGGGAGATGATTGTTGGTGCCGATCCAGATCTATTAGTAACGTTTGGATTAAGTGGTTTTGATCCTGAGGATTTAGAGGCAGTAGGTATTCCTACGATTGTTATCAGTGGCTATTGTGGTGGATTTGGGGCTGGTCAGTCAATGATCGAAGATCCTATTGAGGGTATCCTAGAAGATATTCAACTGTTAGGAAAGGTTTTGGGCACGGAAGAACAGGCTCAAGCTTCTATCACAGATATTCGCACAAGAATTGATGCAGTAAAAGAGCGTGTGGAGCAATCAGCTCCAGCTGGGCTACTGACCGCTCCGCTATACGTGAATGGGCCTGATAGTGGAATTGGTGGATACGGTAGACGAAGTATGCTTCATCAACAAATGGAGTATTTAGGACTAACGAATATTTTTGAAGGCGCCAATGAACGTTATTTTGAACCTAGTATTGAATCCTTCATTGATGCCGCACCTGATAGAATTATTGCCCTGTATATGCCAGGCAGTACCACGGAGGATGAAGTTCAATCTATTCTCTTAGAGCGTCCAGATCTTAGTCAAGTACCTGCTATTGTAAATGAAAATATTTTGGCGATAGACTTCTTCTACTCTGGTCACGGTACACTAGCCATTGACGGCTTGGAGCGTATTGCTGACTTGATTGTAGGGGTAGAGTAATCGTGGCTCCATCAACTGACGATCTTGGTCATAGAAAGCGAATTCTAAAGTCGGTTTTATGGATAGGAGGTCTTGTCCTTCTGTTGATAATTAGTATTCCTATCACAGTCGGCTTGGGGCCGGTTACGATTGATCCAGGAACGGTAGCTAGAATTATCTCCTACCACATATTTGGAGGAGCAGAGGGTGGATGGAGTGCTTCTGAGGCTAGCATCATTTGGCAGGTACGAGCTCCTAGAGTTCTATTAGCAGCCATAGTAGGGGCGGCACTAGCTATATCAGGAGTAGCGTTACAAGCCTTAGTACGAAATGTATTAGCTGAGCCTTATTTGCTCGGTGTTAGTGCCGGTGCTTCTACCGGCGCTGCTCTTACCATATTATTTGGTATAGGAACCTCTCTTGGGACAAGTGCTCTTACGGGTAGTGCTTTTATTGGTGCACTTTGCGCCACCGCTGTGGTGTTTACTTTGGCTTCAAGTGGTGGAAAAATTACTTCAGTAAGACTGCTGCTTGCTGGGGTAGCCGTTGGATATGTGCTTCAAGCCGCAACTAGCTTTCTCATTTTTGCCTCAGACGCACCTGAAGGGGCGAGGGCTGTGCTGTTTTGGCTGCTAGGTTCGCTCACACGTGCCTCGTGGTCTTCTGTTGCTGTTGCTGCACCCCTTATATTGCTCTCATTTGTTATGCTTTGGCTGTGGTCACGAAGACTCGATGCACTGAATCTTGGAGATGACACGGCTCAGGCCCTGGGAAGCCCGCCTTCAAAAGTACGCTTACAGGCATTACTAGTCATTGCTTTGTGTGTAGGGGCGGCAGTAGCGGTCTCTGGTGGAATTGGTTTTGTTGGTTTAGTTGTCCCTCACGTAGCGCGCCTTTGTGTCGGTGGTGTCCATCGGCTGTTACTACCAGTTGCCGGGTTGTTAGGAGCCTCCTTTTTAGTTTGGGCAGATTTGGCGGCAAGGATGCTTTTTGCTCCACGTGAGCTTCCACTAGGCATTGTAACAGCAGTTATCGGAGCACCATTCTTATTTTTCTTGGTTCGTAAGCTAAGAGCGGAGTCCTAGTATTGAACAATAAATAGATTTTGTAAAACTTTCTTTCTTTTATTGAAGCAGTTACCCTATTGGGTGGAAAGGAGAACATATGATAAGTGCATCTAACATATCCTTTGCTTATGATGGTACACCGGTGCTTGCCGGAGTTAAGCTTGAAGCTAACTCAGGGAATATAGTAGGACTTATTGGACCAAATGGAAGTGGAAAGTCTACACTTTTACGTATTCTTTATTCTGCTCTTCCAGCTCTAGGAGGAGCGGTCATGCTTGATGATGCATCGTTGAGTTCGTTATCAGCGCGAGAGCTATCTCTCCGAATAGCCGTCGTAGCACAAGAGGCTACCACTAGCCTGCCTATTTCCGTAGCTGAAATGGTTTTGCTTGGTCGTTCACCTCACCGCTCATCATTGCAGTCTTACTCCTCTGAAGATCATCAGATTGCAGCTCAAGCGTTAAGCAGGGTAGGAATGAGAGACTTGGCTGAGCGTAGCTTTGTTACTTTGTCTGGAGGGGAGAAGCAGCGAACCCTAATTGCTAGGGCTCTTGCTCAGCAGGCGGACCATTTGTTACTTGACGAGCCTACGAATCATTTGGATATTCACTATCAGCATGAGCTCCTCCAGCTCGTTCGAACCCTGGGTATTACCACAGTAGTCGTCCTCCATGATCTTAATCTGGCAGCGCGTTACTGTGATCAGCTCGTTTTGCTTAATCATGGGAAGGTAGTTTGTTCAGGGACAACAGCAGAGGTGTTAATACCAGAGGTTATTGAGCCTGTATACAGAATGAATGTTGAGACTCTTGACTATGGCGACTGTCTTCAGCTTTTGTTTCGTCCAAAGGTTCCGGCTATGGTTAAATAAATATAATAAGCTTACACAGCTACTTATAGGAAGCAGAAGGGTATCATACCCTCTGCTTTTTTGGTTCATACTAGGGAAATAGAGATAAGATCCATAGCACTAAAGATGTCAGCATTTTATGCATTTTATTAATATCTTATCCACAGCATTTCTATAGTAGCATCCTCAAAAGGAATGAACTGGCAGAGTTTTTATGTTTTTAAGAAGGAGTCGACGGGTATACATTCATGATATGTTTTTTTAAATTTCATGAAATGTGTTATTCAACGAAAGGAGTTTACAGGCTATGGTAAAACAAAAAAACAACGGCTTTGTGATGCGAAGCCTTGATACAATTGAACGGGTCGGGAATAAGCTTCCTCATCCAGTCACCTTATTTTTCATTTTTGCTGGGCTAGTTGTTGTGTTCTCTGCTATACTTTCTCTTTTGAATGTAACGGCAGAGGATCCGACTAATCCAGGAGAAATGTTAGCGGTCAAAAATCTCCTCAGCACAGAGGGAATTCAATATATGTTCACTAGTGCAGTCACTAACTTTACGGAGTTTGCACCACTAGGAACGGTTCTTGTGACAATGATTGGAATTGGGATTGCTGAGCGTTCAGGACTGATTAGCACGATGCTTAGGGGTCTGGTAACCTCTGTTCCTAAACAGCTTTTAACGGCAACGTTAGTATTTGCAGGTATCATGTCAAGTATGGCGGCAGACGCTGGATATGTGGTGCTGACACCGCTTGGAGCCGTATTATTTGCCGCTCTGGGTCGACATCCGCTGGCAGGACTTGCTGCTGCCTTTGCTGGAGTGTCAGCAGGGTATAGTGCAAACCTGCTCATCACCTCCCTAGATCCCTTACTCGCCTCCTTAACCCAGATGGCGGCTGCTACGTATGACCCGCAGTATGCTGAAGGTATTAATATAGCAATGAACTATTACTTTATGATCATCTCAGTATTTGTTTTAACGTTAGCGGGAACTTATGTAACAGAAAAAATGGTTGAACCACGCTTAGGAAAATACGAGGGTGGGATTCAAAGCTCAGAAGGAGAAGCCACAGCATTAAAAGTAGAGGAAAAAAGAGGCTTGGTCGGAGCGGGTATTGCTTTTGTTTTAACCTGTTCAGCATTGGCCCTATTAATTGTTCCTGAGTGGGGTCCTATGAGAGGACCAGAAGGGGAGATTATTGATTCCCCATTTTTCACTTCCTTAGTTCCGATTATTTTGATTGTGTTTCTCATTCCTGGACTGGTTTACGGTCTAATAACGAAGTCCATTAGAAATGATAAAGATGTTGCTAATCAGATGTCTGAAACGATGGCTACGATGGGAGCATATATCGTTTTAGCTTTTGCAGCGGGGCAATTTGTAGCCTACTTTGGTGAATCGAACATGGGAATTATTTTGGCTATTCAAGGGGCTAATTTCATTGAATCCACAGGATTTACGGGAATTCCTTTAATCCTGACTTTTATTTTTGTGGCAGGATTTATTAATCTTTTCATTGGAAGTGCTTCGGCTAAGTGGGCTATTATGGCACCTATTTTTGTGCCAATGATGATGCATTTAGGTTATTCGCCAGAGCTGACAACGGTTGCCTATCGTGTGGCTGATTCAACAACTAATGTCATATCACCACTGATGCCTTATTTTGCCATTGTGATTGCATTTGCACAGAAATACGATAAAAAAGTAGGAATTGGAACATTAATCAGTACCATGCTTCCATATTCCATCGTTTTCTCTATCGTGTGGATCATTATGCTAATTGCTTGGCTCCTGCTTGGTATTGATCTAGGACCAGGTTCGCCGATTCATTACCCAGCTAATTAACCCTTAGGGGAATCGATCCTGCTGAAGTAAGAACGATGTTTTTCTAAATATAGGGATACGCAGTATATATATTCACTTTTTTGTTGAGTTGAGTCATCCTTTTCAAACGGGATACAATAGGAGCTAATGACACAGGAATGGAGGAGAAGGATGAACAAGAAAGTAAGCTTAATCGGAGTCCCTATGGATTTAGGACAAGGACGTAGAGGGGTTGATATGGGACCCAGTGCGATCCGTTACGCTCATGTGATTGAACGCTTAGAAAAGCTGGACTACGACGTTATAGATTTAGGAGACCTTGGGATTCCTAATCCGCAAGATAGAGCTCGTAATGGTGAGAACCTAAAGTGCTTAGACGAAGTGGCTCAGGTTAATACGGAACTGGCAGAGCGTGTTCATACTATTGTTGAAGAGGGGCGTTTTCCTCTTGTTTTGGGAGGAGATCATAGTATTGCTATAGGTACGTTAGCGGGAGTGGCCAAGCACAAGAAAAACCTAGGTGTCATTTGGTATGATGCCCATGCGGATATTAATACAGGTGAGACTTCTCCATCAGGAAATATACACGGGATGTCTCTAGCGGTAGGCTTGGGGTATGGTCATGAGAGACTGACTCAAATTCTAGGCTATTCTCCAAAAATCAAGCCAGAGCATGTGGTTATAATTGGAGCAAGAGATCTAGACGAGGGAGAAAAGCAACTAATCAAAAAGCTAGGCATTAAGGTGTTTACGATGCATGAAATAGATCGACTAGGGATGACCTATGTCATGGAGGAAGCGATTAAGCATGTATCGAATGGGACGGACGGTGTTCATTTAAGCCTAGATTTAGACGGTCTAGATCCGCATGATGCACCGGGGGTAGGGACCCCTGTAAGAGGTGGGATTTCGTATAGGGAAAGCCATTTGGCGATGGAAATTTTAGCTGAGGCAGATATTCTCACTTCGGCAGAGTTTGTGGAGGTTAACCCTATCTTAGATCATGGGAATACGACGGCTAATGTGGCGGTCGCCCTCCTCGGCTCACTTTTTGGAGAAAAATTACTGTAAAGCTCAAGGACAGAGGAAAGGTAAGAGCCGATTTAGTTGGTCACAAATAGTGGAGTAACCTTTCTAACAGGTCGATCTGGGTAACGGGTTTCTATGTTATCTAGGTCGGCCTTTTTGCCAAAAATAGGCCTTATTAAATTTACATAGCACAGTCCTTAGGACCATTCACTTTCCCCATAAATATGATAAAATATATTGTAAAAAATAATTGAAACTTTGTTAAAGGTGATACGTAACAGTTTTTAAACCCCCTTGATAAAGGTGGAGGTACATGGATGGAGCAAATAGAATGGAAGTTGGTTAAACGCATACGAAAAGGCGATCGAGAAGCGTTTGCCGAGATCGTTGAACTATATAAACATAAGCTATATCAGCTAGGCTATAGAATGCTAGGCAATCCTTTGGAAGCAGAGGAAATTGCTCAAGAATCCTTTTTAAGAGTCTATTCGAATATAGGTCGATATGACCAAAATCATAAGTTCTCCACATGGATTTATAGGATTGCTACGAATCTATGTATAGATCGACTACGTAAAAGGAAGATAGTCTACTCCTTAGATCAAGAAGTGGTTGGAGCAGAGGGCTTGGATATGTACTCGCAGTTGGCTGATGAAAAGCAGAGGACACCTGAAGCTGAAGTGGTCACGCTAGAAATCCAAGAGCAGGTTCAAAAAGCAATCGATCAGCTACCTCCGCAATATAAATCGATTATGATTTTGCGTTATTTGCAGGATCTCAGTTTACAGGAAATTAGTGACATCGTCGATTTACCGGTAACCACGATTAAAACAAGAGTTCACCGAGGGAGAGAAGCTCTGAAGAAGCTTTTACAGCATGTATAAGAGATGTTTGATAGCTATAAGATATTGGTATAAGTAGGATACATCAAAAAACGAAAAAGGTATTTCCAACACGGAGAACTGGAAAGGAAGGGTAAGGATATGTCTTGCCAAGACGCAAAAAAGCTCATGCATGATTACCTAGATGAAGAGATTAGCTCTTCGGATCAGGCCACGCTAAAGCAACACCTGAAGGAATGTCCTGCTTGTAAGGAATATTTCAACCGGATGGAAAAGTCGTTGCTACTTATGAAAAGTCACTCTCACGTACTAGCGCCTGATGATTTTACCGATAAGATCATGCAGCAAATTCCAGTCGAGAAGCCTACAGGGAAGCTTTTACGTTTTGTAAAAGGTCATCCTTTTCTTGTGGCAGCAGCCGTTTTCCTTCTATTAATGGGAGGCAGCCTATCACAGATTTGGAAGGATGGACAGGGGCAATTTTCCGTTTCTGCCCCAGCGATGGAGCAGATTGTCGTGAATATGGATGAGCGCAGTGTCATCGTGCCTGAGGATGTTGTAGTAAATGGTAACCTAATTGTCAGGAATGGAAACGTGAACGTATTAGGTGAGGTTACGGGCGATGTGATTGTAGCTGACGGTCAATTATATATGGCTTCCACAGCAAATATTATTGGACAAAGTGAAGAGATTGATCAATTTTTTAAGTGGAGCTTTTACCATATTCAGCGTTGGTTTAAGGAAGCCGTGCTTTTTAATACATCGAATTAGTAGTGTGTAAAGGGTATTAGAGGGGCATGAAAGGCATATATAAGGGTTTACTTGGAAAAGAATAGAGGGTATGAAGGGATAAAAGCACGGGAACCTGCCTGTGCTTTTCTTTACGTACAAAGCATTGTACAATAGAGAAAGAAATGATGATTTTTCTTGTACTGGTAAAATATAAGTGAAGTATTTTTACAATCAATAGCTTTAGTAAGATAAGGGTAATGCTTATTAAGAAGAAAATAAGAACTGTGAGATAGTAGCCTCCGTAACCAAAATAGAGACACGTGACGAACTCTTATTTTTGTAGGGCGTGTGGCACAGAAACGAGGGATCAAGACATGAGCTGGTTAACTGAGCTGTCATTTATGGACTACATAATTGAAATTATAGATATTCTGCTAGTCAGCTATGTAATTTATAAATTATTTACACTAATACGTGGCACGAGAGCAGTTCAGCTTTTGAAGGGGATGCTCGTCATTGTGGCAGGCTGGCTATTAAGTATTACATTTGGTCTAAACACACTTTCCTTCCTCATGTCCCAAGCGATGACCTATGGGGTTTTGGCTGTGATGATTATTTTCCAGCCAGAGCTAAGGCGAGCTTTGGAGCAGCTTGGGAGAGGGAAGTTTTTCGCACGTAGCAACTATCAGGATGAAGAAAAGATGAGTGGGGTTATTGAGGAAACAGTCAAAGCTGTGCAGTATATGGCTAAGCGTAGAATAGGGGCATTGATTGTCTTTGAAAAAGAAACAGGTCTAGGAGACTATATTGAAACAGGAATTCCGATTGATGGAAAGCTAACCTCTGAGCTGATGATTAATATCTTTATTCCGAATACGCCCCTCCATGACGGAGCGGTGATTGTACGTAAAGAAAAGGTAGTGGCTGCTGCCTGTTATCTTCCGTTGTCTGAGAATCCCTTTATCAGCAAGGAGCTCGGAACACGTCACAGAGCCGCTTTAGGGCTAAGTGAACTGACCGATTCCATCTGTATCATTGTCTCAGAGGAAACGGGGAATATCTCGCTTTCCAAAAATGGAGAGGTACACAGGGAGCTCACTCAGGAAGAGCTGACAGAGAAGCTTGAGGTCAGCTTAGTGCAGCAAACCAAAGCCACTTCTTCCTTCTGGACAAGGGGGAAAAACAATGGATAAATTTCTGCAGAATAACACCGTTGCCAAAATTATAGCGATCCTACTTGCCTTGATGCTTTGGCTTATCGTTCGTATGGATGATCAGCCTTATACTCCAGTCAGACAGCAGACAGGAGAGCTGACTGTAGATAATGTCATCGTTGAAGCGATTTATGATGAGGAGCTGTATTCTGTCGCTGATATTCAGGATCGGGTGCAAATCTTACTTACCGGACGAAGAGCATTGCTTAATTTGAACCAGCTTCGAGCCGATCCCTACCGCTTATATGTGGACTTAACTAACCTAGAAGCGGGGACACATCGCGTTCCGGTGCAGTATGAGGGGTTTCCGTCGGAGCTTGAGGTAGACGTTATTCCTAGCCATATCCAGGTGGTATTAGAGGAGAAGGAGCTAGGAGCGTTTAACGTGCAGATCGAGACGACAGGTGCTCCTCGTGAAGGATTTGAATTAGGGAATCCAGTTGTGAGTCCCGATGAGGTTCATGTCATAGCCCCGTCCTCAGTCATTGACGAGGTTGCTCTCGTCAGAGGCTTTGTGAATGTTAATGGAGCCGATGAAGAGATCACCGAAACAGTAGAGCTCAGGGTATATGACCAGCTAGGGAATGAAATTGATGCTGAGGTTAGTCCAGCGTCTGTAGAGGTATATATTCCAATAAGAAGCCCTAGTAAGCAGGTACCGATTCGGGTCAATCCGACAAGTGATTTGCCAGATGGCTTTGAACTAAACGCTATAACAACAGATATAAATACCGTTGAAGTGTTTGCACCACTAGAGGACCTGGAGGAGCTGCAGGAGATCGTTCTGCCACTAGATCTGTCGGAAATCACCTCCTCTGGAACGATTGAATATCGTATTCCAGTGGATGGAGATTGGATTGCAGTCGATCCAGGCGTGGTCAATATTACAATCGAGGTTGAACCCATAGAATCTCGAACCTTTAACCAGCTTCCTATCCAGGTTAACGGCTTAACGGATGACCTTGAATTAGAATTTATAGATCCTCAAAGCGGAAGATATGATATCCGTGTTCTGGGCCTGCAGGATGAGCTTGGGGCCCTGCAGAACGCGGATATTGCTATAAGTATTAATGTAGAAGGCCTTGGGCCAGGCAATCATAGAGTATCCCTTACTATTCAAGTACCAGACGGCTTTGAAGTAGCCGAAACAAATCAGCTTCGCATTAGGATAACCGAACGGGATGAAGGGGAAGAAGCCATTGGGGACGAGATTGAAGATGGAGAGGAAGAAGAAGAGGATAATGAAGAAGGAGGATCATAAGAATGGGTAAGTATTTTGGTACAGATGGGGTACGTGGTGTCGCAAATTTAGAATTGACCCCTGAGCTGGCTTTTAAGCTAGGACGCTGTGGAGGGCATGTGCTCACACAAGGGCAGAGCCAACCTAAGGTTGTCGTGGGGAGAGATACAAGAATATCTGGTGAGATGCTTGAAGGTGCTCTTATTACAGGGCTTCTTTCTGTGGGAATTGAAGTGATGCGTCTAGGCGTCATTTCTACACCAGGTGTTGCCTATATTACAAAAGCGCTAGGTGCACAGGCCGGAGTTATGATTTCCGCTTCACATAATCCTGTAGAGGATAATGGCATTAAGTTTTTTGGACCAGATGGCTTTAAGCTATTGGATGAGCAGGAGGAGGAAATTGAACGCCTTCTAGATGCCGAAAAGGATGAGCTTCCACGTCCAGTTGGCGGGGAAGTAGGGATTGTCAGTGATTACCTAGAAGGAGGACAGAGGTATTTGTCTTACCTGAGGTCTACGGTATCAGAGGAGTTTGATGGACTTCATGTAGTATTAGATTGTGCTCATGGTGCGGCTTCATCCTTAGCTCCTCAGCTTTTTGGAGCACTTGGCGCTCAAATCTCTACCATAGGTACAAATCCGAATGGGCTGAATATCAATGACGGGGTAGGCTCGACACACGTAGAAAAGCTACAACAAGCGGTTCTTGATAAAAAGGCGAACATTGGACTGGCCTTCGACGGGGATGCGGATAGACTGATCGCTGTGGATGAAAAAGGGAACGTTGTGGACGGCGACCAAATCATGTACGTATGCGCGGCAGCTATGAAGGATAAGGGAGCACTTAAAAATAATACCGTTGTGGCTACCGTTATGAGTAATTTAGGCTTCTATAAGGCGATTGAAGCGAAGGATATTCAGGCCGTAACGACAAAGGTTGGGGACCGTTATGTCATGGAGGAGATGAGAAAGGCTGGCTATACCCTCGGAGGTGAGCAGTCGGGGCACATCATATTCCTCGATTATATAACTACAGGCGATGGCATGCTTTCAGGGATACAGCTAGTGAACATCATGCAGGAAAAAGGCAAATCCCTATCCGAGCTCGTTAAGGATTTAGTGATCTATCCTCAAAAAATGGTCAACATTCGTGTGACCGATAAGCATAGAGTGACGGAGAATGCGGCCGTAGATGAAGTCATTAAGCAGGTAGAAGCGGAAATGAACGGCAAGGGACGAGTGCTAGTTCGCCCATCTGGAACGGAGCCTCTTGTACGGGTGATGGCTGAGGCAGAGGATGCGAACCGTATCGACGAGTGGGTGGATCGCATTGCTCAGGTGGTTCAGACTGAAATGGGATTAGATGTATAGGTGTTTTGCTAAATGATGGTTGGTCATTCAGGTCATTGTTCCTCTTAGTTGAGGGCAATGACCTTTTTAGTTATGTCTATATTTCAATTTTTTTGGTCCTGTTGTAGCCAGATTTGCTGCAGGTGAACCAGAGAGCATACCCTCATGATATTTCCCATAATTCTGTCCCATAGATACGCGAAATGTTAATGCCATATTAAACTTTCTGATTTTATCTAAACATCTCCTTGTTAAGGTGCTAAAAGTCGATACTTATAATGCTTATAAAGATAAGAAGGCAGAGGGTTTTTCAAGGTTAAGAAGATAGCTTCGAAGGTACATAAATTTTATTTTATTGGATGGTGAGTGAGTATGGCTATTAATAATCCTCGTTCTCTTAGTATGGGTACAGGAGCTTATTTTGATATTGATGTGAAAGATTTAGCTATTGATGATCCTGATTTAGGTGATTTCACTGTTGAATGCTGGATGTATGTTCGAGGGGGTGAGTACTTTATGTCCTCTGGGGCACAGACTACTGATACAGGTATGTTTATGTCCTATAGAACAGCAAGTGGTAATTTGGTAGGTGTAAGAACAAGAACAGCCTATTACTCTCTGAATCCAACAGGCTCATTATTCAAGCCTAATGAATGGGCTCATTATGCTCTTACATGGAAGCAGGATACTCAGGAAGCAAAATTCTATGTTGATGGAGAAATGGTGGGGATTTTGGAGCGCACAGGGAATGGTGCAAATCAATCAACTAGACAGTATTTGCGTATAAACAGTGCTTCAAATAACAATACCGCCACAAGAGGAAATGCCATTTATGAGGATCTTCGTATCTGGGGGAGAGCGAGGACAGAGCAAGAAATAAAGAGCAATATGAATGTCCTCGTAGATCCTCAAAGCGAAGGTTTACAGAGACTTTTTAGATTCGACGATCTAGGTAAATACACTGTTTGTCATGTAACGGGAGAGAGCTTCACCTTTATTAACGATAGTCCCGCTTGGGTTAATGGAGAGGTTGACTTCAGAATAGAAGGGGATGTTCCAATCGAATATGATCGTCCCCCCTTTCTAAAAGCTCTAAATAACCCACATGCTCTGAGAGTTAACAATTCCACTATACTAATTAATACTTTTCAAAATATGTTTGGTGAAAATAACTATAGGGGTCACGCTACAATGATGCTGTGGGTTAAGCCATTATCCCTTTCAACACAGGATTCCTTTGTTTTCAGTGATGGAAACTTTAATGAGAGTTTCATTGCGCTTAGGTCAGATCGTGTTTGGGCTAGGTGGACACATAATACGGGAGCCATTACTCATTCAACAAATCTAACAATAGGAAAATGGTATCATCTATGTCTTACCCATCACCGTAACGGAAGCAACTTCACTTTAAAGCTTTATTTGGACGGGGTACTCTGTGGTGAAACTAATGTCAGTTCTAATGATGCTAACTATGGGGGGGACGGGAATCTAACGCTAGCCCACCAGCTTCATGCGGAGATAGATGACTTTAGAGTGTGGAGAAGGGTTCTATCTCAAGAAGAGATTATACAAAATAGTAGATTTCTTCTGTCTCTTGAGGATGAACAGGACATGGTGGGTCATTGGAAGATGGATGAAGGTCTAGGAGCTACGTTAGGGAATAGCTATGTAGATAGCCATCATGGTAGAACTGTAGGCGCTTTATGGATTGAAGGTGAGCTACATATGGCTTCGAAAATAGAAATGAAAGTAAAGGAGCCTAAGGATATTGCCGTGCTTAGAAACACAAATCCCTCGGTTTGTATTGATGTTAAGGCTTCAAGAGTGTCTACAGATATTCAAACCTATCCGTTGACTGCCTCCTATTGGCCTTATACAGGAAGTTTGTATAGGGGAAACTTCGATAAAAGTAATTGGGCAGAAATTATTAGAGTAAGTCTGAACAAGTATAGTGAAGATGTTATAGACCAAGAGGTATGTGTAAACTCTTACGCGCAAGTGATAGAAATCCTTGAATCAAATAGAATCGTTATTAGTGATGTTTTTGAAGGTTTATATGGCAAGTTTGCTGTTGGTGATAAGGTTATGATTCATGTCTCTGGTGGAGTGGACACAGAAATAGTTGGAAGGTACGAGTATTTTAGAATAACAGGGATCGAAGGAGATTTTCTAGCTCTAGATGGATCTGTAAATCAGCTTATTAACCAAAGTTCTCTAAAAGATAGGATTGTACAAGCTGTGAAAGTTCCTGAGTTTGTCAGGCTAACGGTAGAGGCTGCTGGGGGAAAGATTGTTGCTGAGCCATATAACGGCAGACGTGGTGGGATTGTAGCTATTGATGTCAAAAGAGAGTTCAATCTCAAGGGCATGATTGATGTAAGTGGACGCGGATATCGAGATGAGGATGCTTCCCTGTCTCCTAACAATGGTGAATGGGCTCACCGTTATAACAATGCTGAGAATGGTGGTGCAGGCGGAGGCAATCAGTTTAGAGGTGGGGACGGAGCACCGGATGACGGTAGTAGAGAGTCGTATGGAGGTGAATCTGTGGGTACCTCTCAAAGCCTAGCTGAAGATAAGAAAATGTATTTCGGTGGTGCTGGAGGAAAGGGAGGAGATTCCAGGTCTAACACAGGATTTTGGTGGGAGGCTCCAGGAGGCAACGGGGGTGGAATCGTTCACATTACAGCTAGAACACTTCACCTTGGTACAATATGTGCCAATGGCTTTGGGGGAGGGCAAACCTCGACAAGGACAACTACTGGCGGAGCAGGTGGTGGTGCAGGTGGAACAATACGCTTAGATTGCCATGGCATAGTTAACTTGACGAACTTCTGTCTCGGTGCTACAGGAGGAGGGGGCTCGGGAGGTATTTATGCTAGAGACTCGCGAGCATTAGGAAACGATGGAACTAACCAAGGGGCAGGTCAGGGTGGTACTGTAACTAATTCCGCCCGTCTTACTATTGGAGGTAACTATTTTAGTAGAGGTGGCTACCCCTTCCAATCTAATGGTGGGGGTGGAGGTGGAGCTTCTACTACGACTACCCAAGGACAAGTCGGTGAGGGTGGGTCTCCAATCCAAGCAGGAAAAGCCTTTAACTCAGGGCATGTTGGTGGAGGTGGTGGCGGAGCAGGAGGACATATTATTATTCAATCTAACACTGTTCCGCCGGCTATTTTGTATCCTCAGCCTGTTACCGCTCCTACTGAACTCGTTTTTGAGGAGTTAGGTAGAATACTCCTATATTTTGATGGATACTACCAAACCTACAATCAATCCCAAAAAAGCTGGGAAAAGCTATCCACTGAGCTACCTGACATCAATCAATTTGCTTTAAGAGGTATGGAAACTCTTTTTAATATTCCTATAAATAGTATTTCTGAGGATTTTGAAATACTGCTTTGGTCTCCCCGACAAGAGGAGATCTATGTTGAGGTGGTAGGTATAGTAGCTGCTCCGCATAAGCATTCAATTTCTGAAAAATATGGAATGGAATACTCGTATGTTTCAGAGTTTGTTAAAGGTGATGGAGAATTCTGTTTAACGGTTCCATATGACTTTTTTGCTGATACTGTTCCTAAACATTTTACTATTCGCGCAGAGAGTGAGTATGGAGATTTTGTGGAAGAGGGTGGCATTGTGATGACCTTAGTCAACACACCACCTAACGTGACGATAAACATGAATCAATATGATCTAGAGGTTACGATAAAAGACAGTGAAGAAGATCCTTTTACTTACCAGATTAAGCTTAATGGACAAGTCATAGTACCCTCACCGACTGATGGGGAGTGGGCTGAGACTGATACTGAAGTAATATTTACACGTAGATTTGACAGCTCCTTCTTTAACATAGGTGGAGAGAATGTCATTGAGGTGACAGCGACAGATTCGTGGGGAGATAGTGAAACGAAGACCTATCACTTTGAAGGGGTCTATTACGGCATTATGTTTGCCGATGAGGCAGGTAGCTTCTACTCAACAGAATTAGGTAGTGTCCTCAAAAGATTGATCATTGGACCGTTGAAGGCAGGTCAGATATCGGACATTTATAGAGTTAGACTTATTAATCAACAGCCTTTTAAAGTTAGAGATATAGGCTTGTCGCTGGGTTATGATGAGGAAATTCCTCATACGATTCTTAAGTTTAGTAAATCAGCTGAACCTTTTATGCCTCAGGATGAGCTTTTCTATGACGGGGTTCTTGATTATATGAATGAGGTAGATTTTTTTGTTCAATTTTTTAGCACAAGTGAAGCTAAGGGGAAGGGGCGTTTTAGTGTTGTAGCAATGGCGACACCTGTAAGAGAGGGCGAGGAGTGACACTTTTCGTTAGGAGGTTAGAGTATGATAAAAAATCCTTATATGCTAAGGTTTACAGGGAGTACGAGTATTAATCTAGGAAATCCTGCCCACCTAAGCTTGACTAGGAACATGACTATAGAGATGTGGATCAAAGTATCTAATCTAAGTGCTAGAAGAAATCCTTATGCCAAGGCATACGGCGGAGAAGGAACTATAACAATAGAAACTACTGGTATTGTGAATTTTTATTGGGGAACAAGCGGTGTGAACGGAAACCCATACCAAGGGTTTTCCATGAACAGCCCACTTCGAGCAGGTGTGTGGACCCATCTTGCTGTCGTTAGAGACGTTGATGAAGGCAGACTATTCTGGTACAGAGATGGAGAGCTAGTCAATCAAGCAAATACATTGTATGCACAAGCAGCTCCTTCCAATCTTAATGCAACTATAGGCTCAGGATATGTTAGCAATTTCCAAGGGGATATGGATGAATTTAGAATTTGGTCAGTTGCAAGAACGCATGAAGAGATTAAAGAGAATATGTATTATCAGCTTTTAGGGACAGAAAAAGGATTGGTTGGTTATTGGAATTTTGATGAAGGTCAAGGTACTGTGGCCATTGACTCCTCTCCTTTTAAGCATAATGGTCAAATAACTTCCCCAAGCTGGGTGAAGGGTGAGATCCCGATTAAGTCCCAAACAAGAATACATCTACATGAAAATCCTGTGATTGTTAACAGAGGTGAACCCTATGACTACAAATTTGATATTCACGATGGGTTGGGTCAACTTACTGTAACTCGAGATTTTCAGCAGAGTGGAGACACGTTTGCTGTAAGTATTAATAAGAATGAATGGTCTGATATACATGCGATTAGGCTGAATCAAGGAGAGTATGTATCAGAGACAGGCATGCTAGACTTACGTGGAGGGAATTTCGATAGGAGTACAGTCTATACGGCAGTGAATGGTGTCGTTGTTACATCATCTGATCCTACTTACGTCAACAGTACTTACTACTACTTAGCCTATCTATTCAATCGAAGCTATGGAACAACAGCTTCACAGTATTGGATGACCACTACTGGAAATAGTACCAGAACACTTACTTTCAATTTATCAACCGTCATGGATGAGTTTTATTTAACAAGATTGCGTATTTTTCCATATTCTCGTTCAGATACTTCTTCTAACTATCGTATCTCTGTTTCTGAGAATGGTGTCAATTGGACTAGTATAACGGGTTGGGTGATGAACCATCACACCCCCTCAAATGCTAACTATATACCCCCCGGAATATCTAGAGAGCATGATATCAACGTACCGTTTCAAGTTAGGTTTATTCGATTCGAGCTGACAAGGCAAGGAACATGGGGTGCAACTCTAAATGAGATAGAACTAATTGGAGGTCCTCCTGTTAAGTTCTTAGTTAGGGATAAAGAAGGGTATAAGGCATACACCAATGGCTTATGGGAGATTGTTTCACCTTCCCTGCCTCCAAGAGACTTTTTTAATGATTATGGCCTGTACCCAGTAGGCTCACTTACTGAAGGTAGTGAGGGAGAAAGACCCATTGATCTTCTTCCGAGCGAGTTCGAGATCGTGGGAAGAAGAATTTTTGATGGAGAGACCATACCTATTATTGAAATGGATGTAAGCCCTATACCAAAGCATAGGTATAAAGTAGAGCTGATACAGCCTTATGAGACCATCTTAAGAGATTGGACAGATTTTGTAGATGGTGCTCGGGCAAGCTACTCTATAGAGATTAGGGATAGTTTGTTTGGACAAGATGTTGAGCATGTAATAAAAATAACAGTTGAAAATGGATTGGGAGATACTGTAGAAAAGGAAGGGACTCTCTATTTATATAACAGTCCACCTGTAATTCAGATAGATATGAATGGCCTAGAGTTAAAAGCGTCCATATCTGATTTAGAGAATGATCCTTATAGGTATCGAGTACTTCTGAATGGTGAGCAGGTTTTGCCTTTAGGGGAAGGATCCTTTACTGATTTCCTTGAAGAGGAATCGATTATTTCTAGGCTATTCCTGAGCAATGAAGTTCTAATAGGAGAGCAGAACAAACTTGAGGTTATTGCCGAGGATTCATATGGCAGAGGCTCAGTTGAAGAGCTTCTCTTTGAAGCTGAGTATATGGGCTTGATGTTTGCCGATATTCATAATAATTTCTACTCGACGGATTTAGGAGAGCTCCTTACCTATTTAATAATGGAGCCTATGCTGGCAGGAACTACTTCACTCATATATCCCGTGAAATTGATAAATAAGTATCCCTTTGAAATTACAAATGTAGGGGTTTGGCAGGATGAGTTAGAACTGCGTGGTGTAATTATACAGCTTTGTGATGAAGAAGTACCTTTCATTGCGAGCGACTCACTAGAATATGGTGATAAAGTGCTTAATTACGACGATGAGATTGTATTTTATGTGCGTGTAGCTACAAGAGCCTCGACTACTCAAGGGGGGATATTTGAGGTTTGGGCAAAGGCAGATCCTGTGTAGGGTTTGTCTTTTTTTCTATCTAACACTTTCTAGTTATATTACGACCGCTAATACTTATAATATTTTTAGATTGAGTAGACAGGGGGCATTTACATGGCTAATGGAAATTTTGGGGGAGGGGACGGTACTCCTGAAAACCCTTATTTGATTGAGGATTTGTGGGATTTGAATGCTATACGTTCCAATGCGGCAATGCGTAGATCACATTACAAAATGGTTAGAGATATAGATTTCTCCAATTATCCTAATGTAGATAGTTGGTCACCTATAGATAATTTTGAAGGTGTTCTAGATGGTAATGGGCACTACATTTTCAACTTATATATTCAACACAGGGTGGGCGCGACCGCAACAAACCATCAAGTAGGCTTTTTGACGAATCTTTCAGGTGTCATTAAAGGTCTTACATTTGTTAAACCTATATTAGATTATACAAGAACGGGAGCTGGATCAGGACATTTCAGAATAGCTGTAATATCCTCTAGTTTAAATCCAACCTCTAGAATAGAGAGGTGTGCAGTAGAAGGGGGAGTTATCAACGCTGTTGCAAATACTTCATTATCTAATTCAGTACAAACTTCATCTAGGATAAGTCTCATAGCTGGAGGAACCTTAGGTGCTTCTAATTCAGATTATCCTGTGGTGTCTAACTGTTATGCTGCAGGATCTATAGTGTATCCTACAGGTGAGTATTTTGTCGGCGGGGTGATAGGAAGAACGACTTCCCGTTATATTGTGGAAAATTGTTATGCTAGAGTAAAGCTTATTTCTCTAGGTTCCAACTCGATCAATGCAGGTGCTTTGGTTGGTGATATATCAAGCACATCTAGAATTGTAAATTGTTTTTGGGATAGTAGTATAGAGAGTAGCGCAGGAAATCCAGGAAGTGGACCTGATCAAACAACAGGAACCCCTTTAACAACAGAACAAATGCAGGAATCCAAGCACTTTACCGCATGGGATTCAGCTTATCACGAGGATGATGAAGGTAACCTAATAAAGACATGGACAACCGTCAATGGGTATTTTCCTAAGCTATCACACCAAATACAAAATAGAATGCAACTAATTGATGTTCCAACTAACACAGAAATAACGTCCTTAGACTTTGGATATATAGTGGCAGGGTCTAGATCTTCAATAATGGAAATCACGTTAAGGAGTAGATACCTCGTAGCATTAAGGGTTATAGATATATCTTGGATAAGGAACGTAGGGATATCTGATAAAACCCGTCTTAAGCTCAGTCGTACTGAAGAGCCGTTTGAGGATTTAGATCGGCTAACCATCATTGATGAGTTAGATTACTTTGATGAAATGAAGCTGTATGCACAGGTAGATACAGATATTGGTTTAGAAACAGGAGGGGCGTTTCGAGTAAACGTAAACGTTATACCTAAATAGGTAAGGGGTAGGTGGTATAGGTGTCTGAAGAGAACAAAAGCTTAATATTGTGGACATCTAGATTCCAAGTTGAACATGGTTGCTCTAAAAAGAATCAAGAGGAGTGTAGTCCTTCGAATCAAAACCATTCTGCTAATTCCACTTATTTCGTTGAACCGGCAACTACAACTAAATATAATCTGCACCACAAACCTATAGTACCTAAGAACAAAACCTTTATCCAAAATAGTAAAGTTCCTAGAGAAAATGAGTTACATACCACTACCCCTTCAAACGAAGTTATCTATAATCGTATGGAGGGTGAGGTAGATGTTTATGGCGTAGGAGAGTCTATAATCAAGGGAACCATAGTTGTAAGGATACACAACGACATCCGCGGGAGAATTAAATTATCCCCTAGAAATCGAATGTTTGGTTTGCTGGACGTTCAGCCCATACCTCGTGTCGAGGAAATCCTAACTCCTACTAAAGACGCTTTCTTTAGAAGTGGAGTTATACGAATAAACTACGGTAAAGAACATGCGATGGCTGTAGGAGTACTAGTGGATAGCTCCTATACGGAAGATGGCTTTGAAGCTTTACGCTCCGTGCTTCAATTCGATCTCTCACACCTTCCAGATAATGTTGAAATAGAAAGAGCGGTTTTAAGGCTACACACTCTACATGCCACGGAAGAGCTTAGGGAAAAAATGTATGAGGTGTTCCTCAACCTACGTGATTGGTCAGAAACATCAGTAGCCTGGGTGAACCAACCAGATGTCAGTGAGGATTCTGTTACAGGCAAGTCCATAAAAGGTTCAGATACACTAGAGATTAACGTTCTAGAATTGGTGCAAAAGTGGACGGAAGAGAAAGAGCCAAACTTTGGCTTTGCCTTGAGATCATTGGAAGAAGAACTCCAAATGATAACGCAATCGTTTTTTACTAGAGAGTACCACATGCCCGATAAAAGGCCGCAGCTTGACTTAAGGTATTATGATCGAAATTTGATTGTCAGTTTGGGAAGAGTCCCTCTAAGAGGAAATATCGTAGTACGCCAACATGTAAACGGAGATCTTAGATCTAGAATTGAAATTAGAAGCTTTTTTGGTTCTAATGGGTTATCTTCCACTATAACTGTAGTAAATCCAAATTACAGAGTCGGTACAATTACGATATCACAGCGAAAAGTAAAAGGTGTTCTTTATACTAGACAACTTGATGATTTAGGGATCACAGGTACAATTACGATTCCTGGAAAAGATTTTGATGAGCAGGAAAGTACCATAGCAATTAATAGAAGACTTTTACACGGTATGATTAGGGTAGCTTACGAAACAGAGCTCAGTGCTCAACTTCAAGTTTCAAACAAGGCTTATTCTCAAATCCCATTTACGATCCAAGTTATGAGGAAGCATTTATTAGGTAGAGTTGAGGTTAGAGCGCAGAAATCATTGTATGCTGAGTTGAAGATCGCTAGGGAAGATACTTGGACGATGGCAGGAAAGCTGATTACAAAACACACAGCCCCGCCTCTTTCAGGAAGAATGACAGTGGTCCAAGCATCGTTTTTATTGTCTAATATCGTTACAAGCCGTCCTGATATGCTTTCTAGACTAAGAGTACGTGGTATATCCAATGCTGATCTCAAAGGAATTGTCGGTATCCTAGGTTCTGAGTATCAAACTTTTAACGGGAAAATCACTATAAAGAATAGGGTAGGACTTGATTCAGAAATCGTCATAAAGCATAGAAGAAAACTACTAGCCAAGCTTAAAGTTGAGCCAGTTAGCTACCTTCCTTCAATTATCAATGTTGTTTCTCCCTACTTACCTTCTAAAATAGCTATAGCGGGTTACGGTTCCGATGGTTTACATGCAAACATAGTTGTTAATGTGAGAATGATTAATGAGCTGACATCAACTATCTTGATTCAAAACCCAAGAAATCTACCCTGTGTGCTTGTAGTTAAGGGCTTGCCTACAGATAGTGGTGGATATGCTTTCATCATGTAAACGAAGAATAGTCTGTTTGATAAAACGGAGAGGCTTTTTTTCGTGTCTAACTTTTCAAATCATAAAATAGTATAAAAGTTAGTGCAATATAAAATTTTCAGATTATATGTTCTGGAAATGCTTCGGATAAACAGTAAAACATCTTTTTACGCCAAGTGAAATATTAAAAAGGGAATTTTAAAGTAGCATATTGGATGGTGTAGGAAATTTCTGGTATAATAAAGTAGTATTTTGAACTTGAGAGGAGTGTCATTTATTGTGTGGTTATTCATCATTGTCCTCTTCGTCTTAGGTTTAATTGGCGCCATCTATCCTAAGGCATCCTGGTTCATATCCAATTGGTGGAGATTTCAAGGCGAGGCAGAGCCAAGTCAAGTTTCATTATTTGTGCATCGTATTACTGGACTTGTTTTTCTGGTTGTAAGTATCTCTATGTTTTTTCAACGTTAACATGTCCATAATTAGGTGGCTTCTGCCACGACAAGGACAAATGTGCTTACAAGCGAGATAAAGAATATTGCCACCAGCATCTATACAGCCTGCATGAGGTATGAAAAAAGTTTCGATTTGAAAAAGGGTCGACTAGTTATAGCACTTTAAGAACCTTATCTGAATAAGATGCAATCATGGTGATCTGAAATATCTAAGGCTTAGTTCAGCAGGCTTAACAAACAACAAAACGGGTACAGTCATAAATGTGCCTTTTTCTAGCGAAAGCTTTAAGGTGACATGTACTGAATACTTGTGTACGTAAATAAGTAAATATGGCATGCCGTGAGGGTTATATCATTTACTATATTGAATAACTAGTTGCCTAATTCATTTCGCTAAGTGATGTATAGCATAGAACTATATCTAGAAGCTTGGTATATTGGATGTGTACTAGTTCACATAAATAGATGACTATGTACATGGAAAATCTCTCGTGGTATAGTGGAAAAGTAACTGGATCAGATTTGGTACATTTATGATTTGATTCATTTACGTTCCAGCTAGAAGTTAATCCTTGTAGCTGAGCAGTACCTTACTCAAGAATAGAAAGGTGGATCGAGGTTACACTAGCTTTGTAAAAAGCAAAAAGCGCCAGGACTAAAGGTGGACGGAAAAACCTTTAGTTGACGAGGTGAAGGTGTTCGGATTTTCGGCGGGGACCTTCCTGTAGATACCGCTACAGTAAAGTCATGGGACAAATCATAGGGGTGACCCTTTAGACAATACCATGGCACGGATTATACGGAATGATAGGGGACGTGATCCCCTGTATTACAAAATAGTTAGGAAAGCTATGGTTTTTTAGTATGCTTTTTTAGCTATAGCATTGTAGCAGCGTGTTTTGCGTCCCCTTCTAATAATAGGAGGAACGTAAATTATGTGTGGAATTGTTGGATATATTGGAGAGAAACAAGCAAAGGATGTTGTCCTTACAGGATTAAAACGATTAGAGTATCGTGGATACGATTCAGCGGGGATCTGTGTCGTGCCTGAAGGAGAGCAGGTTACTATATATAAAGAAAAAGGAAAAATCGTAGAGCTAGAAAAACTAATTGGGGACGCAAAAGTAGAGGGGACAGTAGGTATCGGACATACACGCTGGGCCACTCACGGAGCACCAACACAAATTAATGCTCACCCTCATCGTAGTTATTCTGGACGTTTTACCCTTGTTCATAATGGAATTATTGAGAACTATAAAGAGCTTATGGAGACGTATGTCCCTCAAATCGAGCGTTTAAGCGAAACAGATACAGAAATTATCGTTCATTTAGTGGATCACTTCAGCCAGGATGGTCAAAGCACAGAGGAAGCGTTCCGTCATGTGTTGAACCTGCTTGAAGGCTCTTTCGCTATTGCCTTAGTGGATTCAGAGGATCCTAGTCGTTTGTATGCTGCCAAAAATAAAAGCCCTCTATTAGCCGGTATCGGTGAAGGGGAAAACATGGTGGCTAGTGACGCTACAGCTATGATTCATGTTACGAATCAGTTTAAAGAGCTGAAGGATTATGAGTATGTCGTGTTTGATCGTGATGTGCTTGTCATCAAAGACTATGAAGGCAAAGAGCTAACTCGTGAAACATATACAGTAGATTGGGACGTAAGCTCTGTAGAGACAGGACAATATGAGCACTTCATGTTAAAAGAAATTGATGAACAGCCTACCGTTATCCGTAACATTATCGGTAAGTATCAGGATGATCAAGGGCAATTAAATATTGGTCAAGAGCTAGAAGGACTTACTGTACCTAAACGCATTTACATCGTGGCTTGTGGAACGAGCTACCATGCAGGACTAGTAGGGAAAAAGCTCCTTGAAAACATCGCTCGCATTCCAACTGAGGTGCACATCGCTTCTGAGTATCTGTATGCCAAAGATCCGTTGATTGAAAAAGATTCCCTATTTATCTTCTTTAGTCAATCTGGAGAAACAGCAGACTCTCGTGGAGTTCTAAATCAAATTAAGCAGCAAGGCTACCGTACGCTAACGATCACAAACGTACAAGGAAGCACACTATATCGTGAGGCAGATTACAAGCTCTTAACTCACGCTGGACCTGAAATCGCCGTAGCTTCTACAAAAGCATATACAGCTCAAATCGCTGTTGTAGCACTGTTCTCTATCTACCTTTCTGAACAGCAAGGTCTAGAAGGAACAATTGATATGTTCCAAGAGCTTCGTACCATCTCTATTGCGATGGAGTCGCTGAAGGACATGAAGGAGCAGGCGAAGCAAATTGTTGATGATTATCTGACTGGTCACCAAACTACGTTCTTTATTGGACGTCAATCTGACTTCGACGTTTGCTTAGAGGGAGCTTTGAAGCTGAAGGAGATTTCCTATATTCAAGCTGAAGGCTATGCTGGTGGAGAGCTTAAGCACGGACCGATTGCTCTTATTGAAGATGGAACACCGGTCTTTGTTGTAATTACAGATGACAATGTTGCTAAGAATACACGAAGCAACGCCCAAGAGGTTAAAGCTCGTGGAGCTAATACATGTGTCATTTCTGCTAAAGGCAGTGAAGAAGAAGGAGACGCTTGGGTACTGCCTAAAGTGAATCCATTATTGACACCACTTGTGTCTGTTATCCCGCTACAGTTAATTTCTTATTACGCAGCCCTTCAACGTGGCTGTGATGTTGATAAGCCTCGTAACTTGGCTAAGTCTGTTACGGTGGAGTAACCCTTTCATTCCGGAGTTGGGTAGTTGGTAATAAAAAAGTTTAAAAGTTAATAATGTCGTTTAAATAATAAAAGTTTGTTCGCACTGTTAGACAACTAACCAATAGCCTTAGAGCTACACCTTAGGTTTTTCATTAGAAACCTTGGTGTAGCTCTTTGTCTGTAAAGGAGACTTTATGACCAAAAGGAAACCAAAAGAGAACAAATTATTAATGAGATTTCAGAGAAATGGTAAATTTACTACAATAAGAAAATCTTACGAGGGTGCAGGAATAAAGTTAATAAATATTTCAAACTCAGAACTGAAAAAAATAAAAACTCAAGATCAATTAACTATACAAAAAATCCTTAATCTTAAATTGCAGAAACCTTATGAAATAAGTATTCTTTACAAAACATTACTACTCAAACTAAACATATGCCCTTTAAAAAGTATATATAGTATAATTAAGGTAATTATAAAATCCAAACATGGAGGTAATCATGTCTAATCCATTAACAGGCCCTCAAAATAAAGCTAGTCAAGAGATTGAAAAAAATGTGCAGATAATTGCATGTGCAGGTTCCGGAAAAACAACAACAATGGTTGAAAGAATAATAAATTTATTAAAAGAACCAGATATTAATCCCAAAAATGTTGTTGCGTTTACTTTTACTGATAAAGCGGCTAACGAATTAAAAGAAAGAGCTTACAAAGTTGTAAATGAAAAACTAGGTAATACTACTGGCTTAGCAGAAATTTATATAGGGACAATCCATGGATATTGCTTAAATCTCTTACAGGAATATAGTAGTGAATATACTAAATATGAAATAATAAATGAAATACAAACAAAACTATTTGTAGATAAGACTTATAATATAAATGGGTTTAAAGAAATCCAGTATACTGATAAGCAAAAGAATGTTTCAAGCTTAAAGCGATTTATTGATACTGCTTTGTACTTAGAAGTCGTGAATACTATAAGAGAAGCTGATATATTAGAAATTCCTCATGTTAGTATACCAGCTAATATTCTTAAAGCTGTTAAAATGTATGAACAAGCTTTAGATAACAATTTTTATTTTGATTACACATCTATATTGTTAAAAGCAATTGCTTTAATTCAAAATAATAATGAGGTTAAAGAAAAAGTAAAGAACGAATTGAACCACTTAATAATTGATGAGTATCAAGATGTTAATCCCATACAAGAAAAATTGATTAATACTATCTATTCTCTTAAAACAAACATTTGTGTAGTAGGAGATGATGATCAAATTTTGTATCATTGGAGGGGTAGTAAATCTGAAAATATAGTAAATTTCAGTAACAGATATGAGAATGTTGAAAAAATAGAGTTGCTAGAAAATTTTAGGAGCAGTAAAGGAATTGTAAATACAGCAGCACTATTAATAAATCATAACCAAGATAGACTAGCAAAAACAATGATTAGTGCGAATAATCAAAATTATGATAAATTTGATGTATTGGGAAATAGCTTTAACTCAGAGAAGGATGAAATAGACTTCATAGTTAGAAAAATCAAACAACTTATAGGTGTGAAATTCAATGACAATCCTAAAGAACCAGGTAGAGGTCTTTCTTACAGTGATATTGCAATATTAGTGTATTCCGTAAAAAAAATTCCTAAATACCTTATTGAGCAATTATCTAAAGAAAATATTAAATTTGTAGTTGAAGGAATGAAGAATTTATTTGAGGCATCTGAAATCCAAGCAAGTGTTAATATATTTTACTTTTTAGCAGATCAGTATAGTTTAAATGATTTATTAAATGATTGGAGTAATCAAACATTTTCAGTTGACAAAACCTCCCTAGATAAGGCAGTTCAAGAATTAATCAGTTTAAAAGTTAAAATGGAAAGTAGTGCATGGGAAGATTTCATATTACAAGATATCTATAAAAAATTCCTTGAACAAGTGGGGATATTTAATCTTGATGAGAATGAATATGATAGGACGTTGTATAATTTTGCTAAGTTTACCGAAGTTATTAATGATTATGAGACAATTCATATGAGAAATTCACCAATAAACAAAGTGATTGGATTTTGTAGTTTTCTTAAGTATGCTGCATCAGATTATTATCCAGAGGGATGGTTATCGCCATCATATCGAAGTACAAAAGGATTAAAGATTATGACCTTTTTCCAAGCTAAAGGTTTAGAGTTCCCGGTTGTCATAATGCCTTTTTTGACACAATCATTTATGTTTCCTCCAAAAAAAGGTGGAAAAAATAAGTGGGCTATTATAGGGAATATATTAAATAAGACTGAATATGAAAGTAATGATGAGGATTTGCGTAGACTTTTTTATGTGGGAGTTACAAGAAGTAAAAAGTTTCTTTTTATGTCACAATCTCCGCATCCAATAGGTGATGGTTCCAGATTTTACAGTAAGCCTGCTAAAGCTTTTATTGAAATTTTACATTCTAATTATGTTAATCAAGATCCAAATTTTGACCATTCTAAATTAGAGAACGCACCGGTAATTGATAAAATAAATAAAGACGTTATTAATTTAGATTTCTCTACTTTAAAGGACTATTTCGAATGTTCTTTAAGGTTTAAATACTCTTCTATATATGGGTTTATTCAACCGCTAAGTTATAGAATGGGATTTGGAAAATCAATGCATAATATGCTAGAGGATTTACATAAAAATTTTAGAGATAGCAAACAATCTGTTGATGAATTAGTTAATGTATTAATAGATAAGCATTTTCACATCCCATATGCTGCAAGAAAACTTAAGGATTCTATGGAACTTAGAGCACGGAGGGATATGACAAATTACATTCGATTAAATAGACATAAGTTTAATCAGATTATCTATGTAGAGAAACAAATAGAGATAAGCCTAACTGATGAAGTATTTGTAAATGGTAGGATTGATTTAGTAAGAAATACTGAGACAAATACAACAACAATTATTGATTTTAAATCTGATACTTCAACCCAATCTGATGAGCTCATTGTTGATCAATTAGCGATTTATGCATTAGGATATAAAAAATTAACTGGTTTGTCTCCTAATTATGTGGAGTCATATACTCTTGAGAACAACTATCCAAAACAAATTACAGTTAATGAGGCCCTGTTGGAGAATATTGAAAAAAAAATTATGGGTGTTAAGGAAAGTATTGAATTATATCAGTTCCAAAAAGTTAAAGACTATGGAAAGGACAACCCTATATGCAAAGGGTGTAACTTTAAAGATGCATGTCTTAAATAATATTGATATTCATTTGGCAAATACAGTATAATATATTTAATAGAAGAGTAAGCCGTACACAACATATCTTTGTGTGCGGCTTACTCCTGGACTCCGAGCTATAAGTATTAATTTTATGAAATAACTTTCTTTAGTTGCTAATCCTTGAATGTAGTATTAAAAAGCTAGTTTCTGAAAATAGAAACATGCAGAATTTTCAATAAAATCACTCAGTTCTCTCGTGAAGAAGAAATATTACTTTATAAGAACAGAATGAATATTTAGTAATTTATACATAATTAAAATAGAAGGGGTGGAATGACTATGAACAACCCTATTGTGAATTTATGGGATGTAGATTTGGATTATAAGGGTGAAAATGAGTATTCATCATTTTTTAGTACAGAAGGTAATTTTCATACTTATCCTGCTAAAGCAGTCCCTCAGATGGTTCAAACACTCCTAGGTTTGATACGTGAAACTTATGGTATAGAAACGGTGTTAGATCCGTTTGTTGGCAGTGGTACTGTTGCACTTGAATCAAAATATTTAGGTTTAAAATTCTATGGATCTGATTTAAATCCATTATCCATTCTCTTATCTAAAACTAAAGTCCTTACTGTAGAGGAAACTGAATACACCATTAACGAGATAAATCAGTTCCTTAAAGACAACTTAGAAATTAATAACATGGTGGATATCGTAAACTTTAAAAATATTAGTTATTGGTTCTTGCAGAAGCATATTCATGAACTATCATTTTTAAAAGGAAAGGTAAAGAAATTTATCAAAGATACACCATTTAAATATAGGGAACAGTTTACATTAATTTTATTAACGGCACTAAGTTCAACTATTAGACAAGTATCTCTAACTAGGAACAGTGAATTTAAATTATTTCGGATGTCTCCAAATAAAATAAAAGAGCATGGAAAACTTGATTCAATACAACTATTTAAAGAAAACGTAGAAGTTATTTTAGACTTATTAGAAAGAATTGATATTGAAGGAATTACAGATAACACACCAGAAATATACATAAATAATGCTAAAGACCTTAGTTATTTAAAGGATAAAAAAGTTGATCTAATATTAACCTCACCTCCATACGGTGATTCAAGGAGTACAGTGGCATATGGGCAGTTTTCTAGGCTCTCAATACAATGGCTTTCTGATTTAATGAAGGAATATTTAAATATAAGTTATATTGAAGATAATTGTGATGAACACTTATTAGGTGGAAAAAAATCAAAAGCTGTTATAAATAGAAGTGAAATTTTAGAAAGATCTCAAACATTACAGGCTCTTTATCACGAAATGGAGAGTAAGGTTAGAGAAGAAGAAAGTAATTATAGGCAAGCGTTAGAAAAGCTTGGGGAAGTAGAAAAAAGTTTAGTCGATATAGATCGAGAGAGATTTTTAGAATACTTAAATGATAATGAGCTGCTCGCAGGGATAATAGTGCAAAGAATAAGGTTAAGTATTTCTAAAAAATTGAGACATGAGGATGAAAAAAGTGACAAAGAGGTCAAAGGAATATCATTTTTGGCAACATATTTATTAACCATTGTATTATATAGAGGTGACAATCAGCAGTTTTTAGAAACTTTACCTTTTATCAGTGATATTATTCCGAGGGTTCGGGAAACAATTAATAGAAAAATTGCTTCTTTTAAGAAAAGATTGGAAGAAGTTATGCATTTTTTTGATGACTTGTATGAAGTAGTCTTACGGACAGATGAGGTATTAAAAGATAAAGGAATCCAAGCATGGATAGTGGGACATAGGACTGTAATGGGCGATATAAATATAAACTTTGAAAAGATTTTATCGGACTGGTTCGATGGCTTAGGTTACAAAAATATTACTTCGCTCAGTAGAGAGTATTCCTTTAAACGTCTACCGTTAAGTATAAACTCTACAATTCTTAGATATGAAGAAATTCAGACTATGTTACAAGAATATATATTAATAGTACAAAAAAATAAATAATTTCTTATTAGAGAGGTGAAAAATCTCTCTTTTTTTATTAGAATTAAAGTAAGTAAATTTTAGAAAAATTTTCATTAATGATTTTAGGAAGGGGATATAGATTATGGTAGAAATGGACATAAAAATACCATATCAAAAACAATTAGAAGTCATAAGTGAAGTTGCGAGCCCACTAGTCGTAATTACAGAGTTAATAAAAAATGCTTTTGATGAATGCGCAAAAGAAATAACAGTAGAAATAGATACTGTGAACAATGAAATTGAGATTATAGATACTGGTTATGGATTCTCAGAAGAATCAATTAAAATGCTTGCTGAACCAGGGCAATCTTATAAAAAGCGAAATAATAGGAACTTGAATGCCCACAATAAAGTGTTTGCTGGAAGTATGGGGATAGGTCTGTTCTCAATCTTTTCAATAGCAGATAGGTTTGAAATAATAACCAAAGGGGAAGATGGAGAATTTATTATCTTTGGAGATCCAGAAAAAATATCTTATGATAGGGTTTTTGATAGAATTGAAGAAGGAACAAAAGTTTCTTTAATAAATGTCGGAAAATCAGATATTAAGGTATTAATTGAAGATATTAAAATGGATAAATTAAAGCATATTTCTTTATGCAATTACAATAAAGAATACTACTTGTTTGAGCTAAATGTTAAAGTTGATGGCATAACCCAAGATTTAACATCCCCATTTGTGGAAGATTTATATAACTCGGATACATGTAACTTTAAATCTAAAATAGAATTTTCATATAATAAAATCAAAAGAGAATTGACTTATCAATATATAAGAAAAAATGAAACTATTATTAACTCTAAACCAGTTGTAATTAAGTTCGATAGAGATTTTGAAATAGGCGATTTACTGCTCAACCATTATAGTATTAAAAGAGTTGAACGGAAAGAGGATTTTATGTTTTTACCTCTTGAAGCAAATACAGTGAGTGATTTCGAAGGAGCTTTTTACATAAGAGAAGGTAATAAAGGATTTAAAGAAGTATCTAAATTTGGACCAGCTGTAAGAATGTATGTCAATGGATTTGGAATGTACAACTATTTAGAGCGTGAAAAGGATTGGCTTAAGCTTTCTTACTTAACGGCAAATGTGAAAAACAGTGGAATAAAACCTAACAATACAATTGGGTACATTGCATTTAATCATTTTATAGAACCGGATGAAGAATTGAAAATCTCTAAAGAGAGATCTCATTTTTATGATAAAACCCCGTACAGAACTTTCTATGAAATGGTCTATAACGTAGTAACTTTGTTAACCTTTAATATTGATGTTGCAGCAAGGAACAAAAACGATAGGGATAAATATTTTACTGAAGAATATTTGAAACACTATGATCAAAGTTTAAATAAAGGTACGACATTCGAAGGTTTATCAGAAAACGGAACTGCATCAGATCAAACCGATGCAAGTCAAACTGGATCAAACCAAACTGGACAAAATCAAACGGAATCAGAACAAACTGATGCAAACCAAACGGAATCAAACCAAACTGGACAAAATCAAACGGAATCAGAACAAACTGATGCAAACCAAACGGAATCAGAACAAACTGATACAAATCAAACGGGATCGAACCATTCTGATGCAAATCAAACAAATAGTAACCAAACAGGAGGGCCAACTCCTAGTGGGGATGCTCCCGGGACTTTTTTTGAATACATCTCGTGGGACGGTAAACTTAATCCAAACGACAATAATCACAAAGGTCTAATAATTGCATTGAATGAGTTACATAAGATGTCCATAAAGAAAATTAAAGAGGATAAACGTGAAGAAAAGCTTTACAGTGTTTTCCCTGTGAGTGCTGGGATGCTACTTCGAACAGCATATGAACAAGCATTAATACTTCACTTAAAAAGGGTTGGACAATGGAATGTTTTAACAAAACAAAACAACTTTCCAATGCTCAGTAACATAGAAACTCACATAAAGCAAAATATTAAATCGGTATTTACTGACAAAGACATGAGAAGAGCTTTTGGTAATATAATATCTATCAGATCTCGAGACTTTTTAAATTCTAATATTCATAATCCAGGGCTAATTCGTGCAACGTCTTCTACCCTAGAGGGAATAACTAATGGGGGTATGTACTCATTAATAAATCTAATTATAAATAATACTTAATTTAATAGCAGGTGTTTAACAACAATATATTAGTAAAATGATTGCATTGGTAGCTTCAAAATAGTAACAATTTTAGAGTCTCGTATATTTTATGATAGTAAGGAGGGAGATAAATATTAGTTATTCAGATTATCAATATATAAAAAAATTGGGTCAAGGAGGCAATGGCAGAGTACTTCTTATGAAAGACTCTAAAAAGAATAGTGTTGCAGTAAAAGTTTCAAAAATAGAAAATCCAGATGACCCATTTAGTAAATTAAGACTAGATAGATTTAAAACTGAAGCTGTAAAAATATTTGAATTGACTGAGAGTGGACAGGAAGGGATAATTCCAGTCTATCATTATGAACTACCTTGTGAAAAAAGTGGGAAATATTTTTTTGTAATGCCTAAAGCAGTACCTTTAACTAAGTTACAAAGTAATATGAATTTAAAGGAGAAAATAGAAGTCTTCAAGGAATTAGCTAAGACATTAGTTGATTTACATAACAAAAATATAACTCATAGAGATATTAAACCTGAGAACATCTTATCCTTAGAAAATAAATACTGTTTTGGAGACTTTGGGTTGATCGATTTCCCAGAAAAAGGTGATCTAACAAAGATAAAAGAATCAGTAGGAAATCGAAAAACAATGGCACCAGAAATGAGAAATGCGTTTTCTGTGGAGGATTCTCGCCCATCGGATGTGTATTCATTTGCTAAAACATTATGGATTATACTATGTGACGAGGAATTTGCGTTTGATGGTCAATTTAATTTCTATGAAAATAATAAGTTACAAAATAAATACGATAAGCAACATTTCGTTGAATTGCATCAACTATTAGCTGATTCGACAGCTGAAAATCCAGAAAAAAGGCCCACCATAGAAGAATTCTTAAATAGATTGCTTGAGTGGGAAAGTATTACCCAAGATAAACGAGCAGCAGATAAAAGTCTATGGAGATTTTTAGAACAAACCATTGTAAAACAGAAAAATCCAAGTACAGTCATTTGGAGAGATAAATTACAAGTAGTAGATATTCTTAAGAATCTATCTAAATTAAACTTTAATCATACATTCCTTTCTGAGGGGGGAGGAATGGACTTAATAGCCACAGACCTGTTTGAAGAAATAGAGGAAGATATGATAGTACTTAGCTTTGGTTTTAATATGAAGCATGTATTTAAGTTGAACAAATTAATATGGGAACTACCAAACAATGATCCCGAATTTAGCTACTTTCGTTTAGAATTCGATAGAGTAAATCCTATATATCCAAGTGCGGTTCAAGATTTAGAAAAATGGATGAAAAATCAAAAGATCGAAAATGTAAATAAAGTGTTTTCGGAGGATTTGATTGTAAATAGTAGTGGAGAATATGAGGCTTATAGCGAGGATGATGAAATAACATCGTGTAGTGTTACTAGATGGTTCAATGGCTCATTTTTAATAGTACCTAAAAATTCTATATATAATAGTATTCAAAACACATACGATGGACGACATTCTAAGTTCAAGGCAGAAGAATTTAGAGAATATATGGAAATCTTACAGTATATTTATAACCACGAGATATTAAAAAGTTATTTCTGGGATATAGCTAATAGGGATCCTTTCAAAGAAAATTTATTTGTGGAATTAAGGCAAACTATATCAATGACGGCTGAAGAGTTGGAAAATAAATTGGGAAAAGATACAAAAAATTAAACAACTTTATTGTTTATTAAATTGATGTGAAATTGTATATGGAATAATTTTTAAACAACTTCCAAACAACTTTTAAACATACTATCTGGCGGTTACCGTAATTCTTTAGGTGAGAAATTAAACAACTTTATTATTACTACACATAAGATGAACTTCAGATATTGTACCATGATTAATTTTAATGACTAATGGAAAAATGCCTATTGTTCTGTAAGTTAAGAAGTTATGCTAACGAATAGCATAGCTTCTTTATTTATGGTTCACAATAGAATTCAAAAGGTAGCATAATAGCCCTTTTTTTTATCAATTCAATCCTAAACAAAGGATCACTCTTTTGTCTCTTCATTCACTTATACAAAGATTCTTATTGATTAAATATGGTCTATTGATAGAGATTATAAGAGTTAATCAAAAAATATAAAGAATCATATTGAAAAAATAGAACACATGTTCTATTATAATGATAGGAATCCCGTGTAAAGGGGGGATCTTTAATAATAGTTAGCCAATTTAATACATACAATATTATTAGGATATTTTAATTGGAGGTAAGATATATGTTGCTATTTCAGGTATTTGTACAATTTGAGGAGAGATGGCATTCCGTTGGATTCGTTTATGCTAAAGGTGGACCAGATGCAATGAACATGTTTCGAAGCAAATACTTAATTAGGTTACAGGAGATTGTTGGTCCTGATAATGTAGATGATCTCAGCTCTTTGAATCTTGATTATAAAGAAGTGCAAACAATGGAAGGGAAATATGTCCAGTATAGAGAATAAATTAGAGATATCTAATGATTAGGGGGGGATATTTTGAGGAATTTTAATAACATCGAAATAAAAGAACTTATTATTCATCGTGCAGATAATACAAAAGGGAAGGAACAGCTTGTTCTCTCTGAGCTTGGTTTATTAGAGGCTCTAAATAAGGATCAAGCCATTCAAATACTTGATGTAGTAACAGGTCATGCCATGAATGCAATGAAGGATAAAAAAAATAGACAAGCTTTTTTTCTGGATAAGGAAATTAATGAGGTATATAACGCTTCTAGCTCTGTCTTCAATAACGAAGTCAGTTTTATTGAGGTTAGCCACATATTGACAAGGCGATTGTTTCAGTTTATGAGAGGAAACAGCAATATTTCTGCTGCTGATTTGGTTTTCTTATTATTCATTGAAAGTGGAAATTTATGCTTAGGTATGCTGAAGCTTGATTATAAAGATCATTATATGTCGGAAGTAAAAGTAGATGATAATGGAAAAAGATTTTTAACATTATCACATCGAGGGGTTGGATGGCCTGAGCTTGGTACGAGGCTTCAAAAGGCTATGTTCATTCTTCCAGAAATACAAGATCAAGAGTTTCAATTATATGTATTAGATAGGCAAACTAGGAGGGATAGTGATGATATCGCAGTATTTTTTGCAGAACAATTCTTAAATATTCAACTAATAGCTGATGAGTTCATCCATACTAAAGGCTTTATTAATTTCACAAGGGATTTTGTAGATGCAAATGAAATTCCTCCTGTTAAGGCTCAAAAAATAAAAGATGCAGCAAGAAATTTAGTTATTACAGCAAAAGAAATAGATATAGAGGAATTTTCTAATATGCATTTTGGAGAAGGATCACAAGAAGTTATAGAATACATGGATTTCTTATCTTCAAAAGGTTTAACACGAATGTCTTTTACAAAAGACACCGAGTATGCTGAAGTATTAACTAAAAAAGTTAGGATACAGGGTACTTGGTTTAACCTTGACCTCACTGACTATACTGCATATAAAGATGAAAGTCGATTTGAATTAACTTGGGTAGACGAAAGTTCACATATTGCTAATATCACACTTAAAAATGCTAGAATAAAAAAAGTGGAGTGAAGCTATGGACATAAAGTCTTTATTCAATTCGTTTTCAGATAAGCTCGGAGTACAACCTTTTGAAACTGATGAAGGTCTATCAATTAATGGTAATTTGTATTATAACGAACTGCTAGAATTATTAGATGAAATTAAGACATTAAAATGTAATCTTGGAAAAGCGGTTTTAAATATTTCACAAGAAGAAACATATAGGATCATAGAGTTACCATTTAAGGAAGATAATATTAAATCTGAATTAAAATTCTTTTCAGAGAACTACAAATTAGACATTAATCTCCATGTAAATAAACTATCCCTTTTACCACCCTGTTATTTAAGTGATTTTAGGGTTCATGTATCATCAACGCTAAATTACTTGATTGATTATTTAAGAGAAGATAGAGTGATACACTCAAACAAGTTATTTCAAGAGGATAAACCAACATTATTTATTGTAATTTTTGAAGATATCATCACCCTTGAAAATGAGTATATAACTATAACATCACTTAAACACTTAGATAAATATGTTAGGCAAGTATATGGTAATACTCTTGATGTTATAAAAAAACGTAATAATAATTGTAAATGGACAGGATTTAGCACAAACATCACTCCAGATATGTTTGTGTTTAAACAAAAAACAAATAGAGATTTACAGGATATATTAGACAGGTATTTAATTATTCTATCATTAATATATTTATCAAACATTTCAGAACGAGATGAGAACAGCAATATAATTTGTCACTTTCATGGATATAAACCAGTAAAAGTAGATATGTCAGGGAATATAAACCTTGAATCCGGTAGAGATTTGTATGACTTATTTAAATGGTCATATGAAGAAAAAACCCCTGATAAACTTGGACTAGTAAGAAATTTAATAAGTTTAAATTTAAGTGAGAACTCAAATAAAAACCTACTTTTACTGTGTGACTCAGCGTCAATTATTCAGGAAGCATCGATTTCCAATTATAAGATTTATCTAGAGAATAATATAAAATTATATTTTGATGAAAGGAAAAAAGTAGAGGATTTTATACAACTAAAACTAAATGAAATTACATCTGAAATAAATGCAGTAACTAATTATATTACTAAGAATTTTGGAGGGTTACTTTTAACAATCTTAGGAGCAATAGTGTCCTATGTGACTATTCCAAATCTTAATGTTGTTAAATTCAGTCTAATTATCTATCTCATTTTATCGAGTATATTTGGTCTTTATTATTTGACTTATACTATGGTGCTTATTAAACAGACTACTAATAATATTGAACATTCCTTTAGTTATTTTTTGAGAACTTTCGGAGAGAATGATTTAAAGAGACTGAAAGGTTCAGTGATAAAAAATAGACTATGTTTATTTTATATATTTTGGACAATTTCATTGCTCTTAAGCTTGATGATAATCTGTGCACTCCTATACGGTCTTGTCAACTTGGAATACATTTTAGAGGTCCTCAATATAACAACAACTTCCTAAATCATAATTCAATTTGAACAAAAATAATTTTTAAATAATTTTCTATTTCTAAGAGGGCTCGCTTAATAACCTATAATTATGAGAGTTACCTTTATATCCTGAGTCCTGAATTTCATATACATCCTATTTAACTAGTTCAAATGACTCCCTTTAAAAATAAAAGACAAAAATGGCTGTAAAAGTAGGCTCAAGGGAGAAAAGAAAACCTGCACTTTTTGTGTCGTGTTTTTTGAGCCATTATGAAGTAATAGGCACTAAATTAAATTCAAACCAATGATAGCTACTAATGTAATGAGAGGCACTTAGTAATGGTGGTTCTTCAAGTTGTTGTTAAAAAGTTAAAAAACGTACAGTTGAAAATGAAACTTAGAAAATATACCCCTTTGTTTAATAGTCAAAGGGGTTTTTAGTAAAAAATTCTCAAGCTTCTTAGCTAAATCCTTTAACTAAGCCTCTTTATAAATGAATAATCACCAGTTTCAAATCGATTGTGCACTGCTGTTACTTTACTTATAAATTCACTTGCAGCATCATAAACACCGAATGTCTTAAGTAATTCAACATCTGTGATTTTGTGTACTGCAACACTCCACTTGTTATTATATTGATGTACAATACCGTCTTTTTTTAACTGAACTAACATTGCCTTTGTTGTTTTTACTGGAAATACATCACCCCAAATTTCTGATATTCCTAGGTGTTCAATCATAGAGAGCTCATCACTCAATTCGCAAATGAGAGAATCGGGAGCTCCAGATTTTTTATATTCAAATATCAGTCCACTAAGAGAGATATGTTTAAGTAATCTGCTCAAATTGTCTCCATCACCTAGTTCATTGAGATAACGTTTGATTACAGGAGCAACATATATTTCATTGAAATGTTTAGGGTTTAGTTCTTCGAACAATCTGTACATGCATGCTTCCCACTCAAAGTTTTTGAAGTTGTAGGGACCAAAATCTGCATAAAGAATACTAGTTTGTTTCTTTGAAGTATGCCACACAACTTTTTTAAATTTATAAAAGTTATCACCCCAAATACTTGGATAAAACTCTTCTGAATCCTCAGCATCTGGACTATAACAAATAACGCTAGCAAAACAAAAGATGAAGAGAGGTACATGAGAGAAATATATCCATTGATCATCTTCCATAATTAAATATTGAAATACGGTTTCGCGAAGCTTCTCATCATTTTTTAAATAAGTTTCATAGACAGGGTCCTTTAAGAATAGATTTTTACGTATTACTGGTTCATCGTAGTATATAAAAATGGATAAGCCCTCTGCACAAAAGCCTATAAGCTTCTGTAGTAGAGTTGAATCTCCTTCTACGATATGAAACAGCATTTTTAAGTATATATGGCTTTCTTTTTCAAGAATTTGCGGTTCAGAAGAATATAATGTTCTAATAAATAAGTCAATAGATTCTTGCGTTTGTAACAAATTATTAATGTGTGGGATGGTCGTATTGTCTAGTGCCTTAATTAGCTTTTCTTTAACTTCCAAAAGAAGATTACTTTTTGAAATTAAATTATTAATTTCATCATCATCTAAGTAAGTCTCTTGAGGTCCAAAAAGCCACTTCCCAGCATCGTCTTTGACAATTTCAAGAGGTTTTTCATCCCAATCAAGTTCACCGTGTAAAGGTTTGTAAGGCTTTACATTACTGTTTTTTAAGGAGGGTTCTCTTCCACACATAGAATATACTTTTTTTCCGAACTCTTTTGTATAGCGTAGATTGAATTCTTTAAGTAAATCAGGAATACTATCAATTAACATATCTAATTCCATAGGCATATAGTTTTCAACAAGTAATTCTAGCTCTGAAAGAATAATATTCTTTAATTCTTTTCTGATCTTAGGATAGTATTTTTTATGAAACACAACATACTCATCAGGAAATACTTTTTGGAACTTTTGCATTGCTGAGTAGTGATGTGCGCTAAATGCATTCTTGTAATAACTTATAATTAATTCTTGTCCATTAAAATTCATGCCTATTTCTATACAACGAACTATAATATCAGGTAAATTATATAGGTCATTATATTGTTCTTCTAATAAATCGCCTTTCCCCATGGTTAAACAGTAGTGATTTATCTCACCTTCTAGAAAATTACATAATTTAGGGTGTCTTTTGGCATTAAAAATACGAAGTAAGTTTAAGAATCGATCTAAGCGTCCATCTCTTTCTTCAATTGATTCATAATCCCAGTTCCAACTGCCATCATACTCTATAAGACTTACAGCATAATCGTGATAATGCATGATACACTGTTGAATAATTAAGTCATTGACTGTGTCACTACAATGTTTTGATAAATACTCTAGTAGAAATTGAAGTTGATTATAGTAGGAGCAGCATGCTAATAGCTTTGGAACCCATTGTTCACAATTCTCTTTTAAGTGAGCAAATAAGAAGTCTTGTACAGCTGGCAAACTAAATTTTAGTAAAATATCTTCAAAATCATCACTGTAAACTGACGTAATCATGGTTTTTTCAAGTTCTATAACACAATCTCCAAGGTTTTTAACCGACATTTGAGAAGAATAGAAATGAATATACTTTTGATAGCATTGCTCAATACTTCCTCGGTGAACAGGGGTTGACGTTATTAGCAATAGCATTGCAACGAATTGAGCCTCAGTAGAAAGATCCAAAAAAATGGTTTTCCAGAAATCATCAGGGCAATCAAAATAATCACATAATTGATAAAAGTATTCTTCAGGGGAGTAACTATTATCAAATTTTTTATTCAAGAAAAGTGAGAGTACCCGTGGATTATAGTTTTGATGATCTACAATCTGTCTAGTTTCCATATATAAGTAATGAACGTACTCATAATCAAGGTTTGATGTATAGAGATGGCTGTATAGTATGCTAGCTTTTTCATCATCGCTATATTCTTCCATAGTACAGATTAAGGCATATTGCTCCAACGTCCCTTTTAATTGCGGGTGTTTTTGAAACCCCTGTTGCAAAATATATTCCCGTGTCGTTAGTATTAATCGCTTGTCGTCATGGAACTCCACTATATGTTTAATAAGCTTGTCTAGTCGATCCTCATCTTTTCTACTATTGTGCTTTCCTAGGAAAATGCTCCCCCAAAAATCATCTAATATAAAGACTTGTTTTTGATTATCTTCCAGCAGGTTATATATATCCTCAATGGAGTTTGCCCAGACATATCCGTTAAAACTATCTGGTTGAAGATACGATAATGCCAGAGTTTGAGCCATTGAAGTTTTACCTGCACCAGGTTCTCCAGAAAGGATGATAACGTGGTTATGAGACCAATTTTTTAAAGCTTGGTGATATATTTTAGTGGGGACAAAAGTCTTGGTTTTTTGACATGCTATCTTTAGTTCCATAGCAGACTCTTTATAAATGCCACTATGGAGAGATTCTTTCAATATTTTCTCTAGTATATTAGCATTTGGAGCCCAGAGTTTCGGGAAATTGCTTATAATTTCTTTATAGGCTGGTTGTTTAAGAAGGCGGTTTAACTCAACTGTATCTAGAATATCATGAGGACTTACATTGAACTCTTTAAATAAAGTAATAATTTTATCTACCTGTGGTTTAGATAATTCCATAGATATTCCCAAAATATAGTGATCTGGTTGCAATTTGCGAACCTTTGGTAATTCAAGTTTTAAGCTTCGGAATAAGCTTGAGAAATTGGATTGATAGCGTTTCGCCTGTAAAATGGTTATATTATTGTTATTTGTATATAAGCCATCAACGCCATCGTCGCGTCCTTCTTTATACATTCTTAATGATATTCCATCTCGTAGAGATATGATATCACATACTAACTTTTCAAAATCTAATGGATCAAGTAATGCATGGAAATCATAGTTTGACACCTAACATTCCTCCATTTATACATTTAACCTTCTCTAAGATAAGCTTTTGTGTTTATATCTCTTTGTCTCTTCTTTAATTGTATCATGTAGTATGCTTAATATTGGCTTATACACTTAAAAAATGGTAGATAAATCAGTAACTTTAAATTTAAATTTTTAGATTAACTTTGTTTTGTAATAGATTCGTGGTAGGACGCAGCAACTTTACGCGCTCTTATTTCGACTAATCCAAAATCAACTGACGTTGTCAACGTTTCATAGCTTAGAAGGTCTTCAGTTTGAGCGAGTATATATGATTTATCTTGTCAATAGTATTTTATACATGCTAGAAGAGATTAATGATCGCCTCGTGTTATTCAGAGATCGGCTAGGATATGAGAAGGCAATTATTCATATGGCCAAACATATCGAGTTTTCGTAAAAAGGTATTAATGAATACAAGTAGAGACTGTCGATACTATTTTTCGGATAATTTAGTCGAGAGTATAGAATGCTTAAACTAGTGAAATGCCAAAATTCCCTTACTAAACATAATATGTCCTACACAAACAAAGGAGCTGAACCCAGCTCCTTATTTCTTAACTCTATTCCCTTGCCGTATAAATTTATCTTCCTTTTGGTAAGCCACTAATCAGCTGTTACTCTTTCATACATTTCCTTTACAACACTTGAACTATTTAACTCAACATTAGGACCACCAGGATTACCTAAAACTTCTGTTCCACTTGAGAAGCAAAGCAGAAATGTAAAACTACTAGCGACCACGATCGTTAACATTTTTTTCATAATACTTCCCTCTTTTCGATAGAATAGTTAGAGCTTCTTCATTCTCACCAAGCTTTTGTAATTCTAAAAGCGGTAATTGGACATAGAAATAATTTTCAGCGTTCAAGAAAGCTTCAACAGATTCATAGAAGGTACTGCTATCATTTTTGAGTAATCCGTTATAATAAAAATAAAACCCTTTATCCAATTCTGTCAAGTTCTCGTAGTCGATTTGATCCAAATGTTCTCTGGCGAGGGAGTGTTCCCCTTTCTGTATAAGATGATAAATATAGTTAGCTAATGTAACATGATCATCAATGCTTTCTGAGAAATCACTTTTGATTCCGTAAAAGGACTGCAAGAAAGATAAATTAAGTCTCGCCGATTTTAAATAAACACTGTGATTAAAAGTTATTGCATAGTTAATAGCTTTTGTAAAATAATCTTTGGCTCTCTCATAATCTTCAAGCATATAAGTAAGACCTAAGCTATTAAATGCAGTAGTTTTAGCATAGTCAATAAAATCTTGACCTATGATAGAGTAGCTGTATTGCCTGGATTTTTCTAGATTATTTGAATAGAAGTGAACAGCGCTCATAATCAAACCTAGACGCACGGAATAAGAGGAGCGTATGTAATCGCTTTTTATATTCTCAATTAACATGTCTGTGTCATTATTGTGCAGAAGAATTGTGTTGTGATCACTTAGCTCAAAATATAAAACGCCCTTGAGAATAGATTTAAGTGCTTTCAGCTCTATTTCTTTGGGTCTAAATTCCTCTACTTTCTTTAAAAAATCTACAGGGTCATATTTTACCTCTCTTTTTTCCTTGAGGAGGGAGTACATAGAGGCCCATTCTCTATCACATGGGTTGGTTGAGTTAGCCAGTAGATCAAGTAAGAAATCAAATTCGCTCCATAGTCGATTTACGGCACAATACTCTAGTCCATGCCTAGCATTACGTGATTTTTGAGTAACGATGTAATCCCCCATAATGGCAACTTGTTCATCAGGATAAAGATGTTTAACCACTCTTAAAACAGATTCAAATTTCATTTCATCATGCCCGTTTAAAAAACGGGATATGGTCGACTCGGTTGTATTGGCAATGCGAGATAATTTGCGCTGATCTATGTTGTCTAGATATTCAAGAGTCTGTAAAATTCGCTCTTGCAGCACATTCCTTCCCCCTTAGTAATATATTCCATTCTATTTGTTTCAGACTACAGTATATATTTGTTTGAGTCAATTTGTATTATGAAGTTTGCAAAAATAAATATTCGTAAATTATTTTTTAATAAAAAGAACAATTATTGCAAGTTTGTTTTATACTATCAGAATTTATAAGTTTAAAGGTAGATAGTATAAGAAAATCTAAGGCTTTCGCCATGACTTGGAGATAAGCCAAGTTTTTCTAATCGGTCTTATTATGCAGCCTAAAACGTGGATAAGTTTGTTGCGGTGGAGTACCCCTTTCATTCTGGGGTAATCAAGTTGTGCAGAAATAATAAAGTTGTTTAATTTACAATAAAGTCATTTAAAAAAATATAGTTGTTTAAAAATCCTTATTCCACTAAATTGAAATTTAATTACTTAACATTATGCTTATCTTGGGAGCGAGGTATTTTATCGGTGAGTGTATACAAACCATGTAATGATTGCTGTTAATAATGCTGACGAAATCAAAGCTGTAAGAACACTATATGTTTGCCAAATAAGTATCGTTGACCAATCCAAAGCAAAGCACAGTATACCCAGGGCAATCGTAGCGATCAGGAAAATAACTGTTACGATTATTCTCTTTTTTGTCATTGGCTGCCGCTCATTCGTTTTCCTTCTGCGTAATCCTAAGAGAAATAGCAAAACGGCCAATAGGCAAAGAATAATTGTGATAGACGACAAAATGATATCCAAAAGCTGTGTGCCGCTTATTTCATATGACTGAGTTAGATTGCCGTCTAATATATCTTTAACTTTTAGTACCAGGTTTGTATTGGTATTTGCGCCGTTGCTCAGCAAGCAGACGGCTGTTCGTTCATTTAGCAGTATGGCTACTTCGGTTCTAAAATTTGGATTGCCCCCAGTGTGTTCTATAATCGTTTGGTCGGCGTTTACCGACCAGCCTGCCGCATAATACATATCGTTGACAGCCGAAACAGACATATCACCTCTATGTGATTTTTCGATAACCGTGTGAAATATTTCGGGTATGTCCTGCACGATACCCATCTGTATGCCCATCCAACGCGCCATATCTTTTGTATTAGAAATGATGTAGCCTGCGGGTTTATTCCCAGCATAATCCGGAGCTTTAAATGGAGTTGTCATAAAAAAGGAAGAACGGTAGCCCTGTGCCAACTGTCCAGTGGCTTGAGCATCTTCTTTATAAACATACGTCTGGTGAAGACCTAACGGTTGAAATACCTGTTCCCTCATAAAGTCTTCATAGCTTTGTCGCGACACAATCTCAATAACCAAACCCAATACGTCATAATTAACGGTTCCATAGTTATACTGTTCACCAGGAGGAAACGCCAATTCAGCATCCACGAGCATTTCCACAGTCTTTTGTAACATATCCGGTGTATTGCCTTGTGGAATATTTTGAGTATGCCTAAAATTTGTTAGACCACTGGTATGGTAAAGAAAGTTATTTAGTGTAAGGCTTTGCATATCAACAGGTTTCCCTTGATACTTTAACGTAAACCAAGGTAAATATTTTTGGACAGGGTCAGTCATTGAGAGCAGCCCTTGCTCTTCCAACAGCATAATACCCATACCGGTAAAAGCTTTACTGACCGAGGCTAACTCATAGAGTGTATTTTCACTTGCAAACAACCCCTTTTCACGGTCTGCATACCCTGAAGAAAAGTAGAACACTTCATCATCAGCAAGTATTGAGATTGACATTCCCGGCACACCTGATATACGACAGGCATCATCTAGCAACGCTTGTATTGCCGCAGATTGCGAATCTGACAACGCATAACTTTGTGTTGCGAATCCTGAGAATAATATAAATATCGTTAATACAAAAACAATAATCTTTTTCATAAACTCTCCTTTTTGAAAAATTATAAGAGAATAATATAAATAACCTACTTTTACAACTACTGAACTAAATTTTAATTTATCTTTCTATTCACCTATATAATATCAAGTAATTGTGAAGAGTTACACTTAAACGAACAGATGCGTTAGTTCAACTTTATTATCATTATACAAAGATTGCTAGTGTCCAGTGACATCAAGGAAAGACAAAAACAGGATTTCGCCTTCAAGGGCAAACCCTGTTTTTTCGGATAGAATTATATGATTAATATGCTGGGCTTCAGTATTTAGGCGAAGTACATGTTTCTACGCTTCCCACCAACGTGTAGTACCCTCCTTCTGTTTTTTCGATTAGATGTTTCATTTTGTTTATGTGTTCGATAATGTCTGCTTTTTCTAACAAACGTTTATGATATTCAATACTTTCAAAGGTAGTAATCATAATTGCCTTATTATTGTCGACAGAACGATGCCAACGACTACTAATCCAACCAGGGCCAGCTATATCTTTGAAGTTAAGTAATTCTTCAGCTTCAGTAGAGACCAATTCGTCTAGCTTGCCTGGTTTCGCAGTAAATATATTAATCCAAACAATTGATTTACTAGAATTCAAGTAAATACCCCCCACTGTTAAATTATTGTTTTAACGAGGAATTTCTAACTTGTACACAAGATTATAGAGGATTAGCACACAATAGAATTCTTCCGCGACTATGCCTACCTTCGCTTCGCAAGTGTGCTTCCCTTACCTCGCTCAGCAGGTATATCCTGTCAACTTCCGCTTTGATCGTGCCATCCGCGAGCAGTTGCGCTACCGCTTTATTGTCATTAAACGTTGGAGAGGCAGTGCTATGTTTGGCTGTAACTTCAAATTCGCGTGCTTTCTCTTGGGAGGGTGGTTGCACCAACGTGACCAGACATCCGCCCGGTTTTAATACGGACCATGAGCGATCTTGCGTACTTCCCCCAACTGTATCTATCACCAGATCGACATCCTTTACGGCTTCCTCAAATGGAGTAGATGTATAATTGATCACTTGATCTGCACCCAAAGATTTTACATAATCAACATTATCACCTGAAGCGGTGCCGATTACTTTGGCACCTTTCCATTTAGCAAGTTGTACAGCGAATTGTCCCACACCACCGGCGGCTGCGTGAATAAGAACTGTCTGCCCAGACTCCAGGTTTCCTTCTGTGAACAAAGCTTTCCAAGCTGATTCGGCACCTGCTCCAACCGTCGCAGCATCCTCAAGCTTGAGATTTTTAGGAACATGCAGTAAACCGTTTAATAATGAATAGGGTTCAGAAACTGAAACGATTCCATATTCTGAATAAGCCCCTTTCATCTTACCGAAAACGAGGTCGCCAGCTTCAAATTCCGTTACGTTTTCACCTACGGATTCAATAATGCCGGATACAATTGCTCCTGGAATATACGGCAGCGGCTGGGGGAATACATCCTTCAGTAGTCCACTGCGAATTTTCCAATCAAGTGGAATGACTGCCGCATATACTACACGAACAAGAACTTCGCCGGCTTGCGGCACAGGACGTTCTACATCTTCCACTTTTAGCACGCCGGGATCGCCGTACTCATGCACGCGTACTGCCTTCATCCATGATTTTGACATTTAAAATTCTCTCCTTTGTCTAATAGATTCTGTCTCATTTTCTTTACTTTCCAACAACGCCAACTGTAAGCGAACATGGTCAACGTGTCTGACTTGTATTATAATTTTAAGAGTAGGATTCTCTCAAGAACGCACTTTTGGGGAACATAGTATCAATTTTGATACAATGAGGAGGGGAGAGTATGGGTGAAGAAATACGTTATTGTCCTGTCGAAAAGGCTCTGGCCGTAATCAGCGGAAAGTGGAAGCCGTATATCTTCCGGTACCTTACCGGCCAAACAAAGCGCTTCGGAGAGTTACAGAGAGCTTTACCACATGTAACACGAAAAACACTCACCCAACAACTTCGGGAGATGGAGGAAGATGGTGTGGTCATCAGAAAAGTATATCCGCAAGTCCCTCCAAAGGTGGAATATTCTCTTAGTGATTACGGCAAGACGCTCATTCCAGTCATGAGCTCGCTTTCAAGTTGGGGACAGGTGCACTCCAAACGCGACAATCATGCGCGAGACAACCAGCCTGATGGCTGACATAATTGCCTAGTTAAAACAAGCCTTTGCGTGGAGAACGGGACGACGAGGTTCGTCATCCGGTACCGTTCCGCCACTTCGATGTCGACTCACTTTATTACGGTCTTTATTACATGCATACTTACTTTAACAATTAAAGACAAAGGGTTGATTGCTTTTAGAAAATATGAAAATTAGATTAAAAGAGAGTACAAGCCATATCAACCTTGAACACATATTTTTAATCAAACTTTATTCTAAATCTACAGCTTGACAATCATCTAAAGTAAGGAATATAATAATCAAAAATGTTAGTTATCGATAACTAATAAAAAGGGTGATTTACTTGAGCATGAAAACAGAAAACACTGCCGATAAAATAATATCGTCTACTGTTGATCTAATGTCTGATAAAGGATATAAGGCCGTAACGATAAAGGAAATTGCTGCCGCAGCATCCGTCAGTGAAATGACCGTATTTCGGACATTTGGCTCTAAGAAAGCCATATTAGACGCCATTATTGATAATTATTTGTTCTCTGCACCCATTGAACAGATCATCCAAAAGAACATCACGTATGAGTTAGAAACAGATTTATTAATGATCAGTAATTTGTACCATGATGTGCTGAAGAGAAATAAGAAAATTTATTTAATTTCCATAATGGAACGAAAAACAATGCCTGAAATACATTTAAGCGTTCATAATAATGCTTTAAAATTTCTAAAAATCGTCACTGAATATCTTCATGTCATGCAGCAAAAGGGAAAGGTAGTTAAGGGCAACCCTGAAGCACAAGCACTAACGATCATGAGATATAATTATGGGAAATTTGTTGCTGGTACGCTACTGGAAGGAACTTCTTCAGCGGTAGGGGATGATGACATGGAAGAGGCGATATCCATTATAGCCAGGGGTTTAAAAACTTAATTTTTTTAACCAATATGTTAGTTACTATTAACTAACAACGAGGAGGCTTTGTTGTATGGAACGGCTATGGACAAAATCGTTTATTGGACTGATCTTTACTTTGTTTTTCTTGTGCTTCGGATTTTATTTGCTCCTCCCAACATTACCGATCTACATCAAAGAATTAGGTATCGACGAATCACAACTTGGATTAATCATCGGAAGTTTTACTTTATCCGCAGTTGTTGCTCGTCCGATTATTGGAGGACTCCTAGATCGTTTCGGCAGACGCTTCTTTATCTTTGCGGGACTTATTATCTTCGCCATATCAATGCTTCTATATAATTGGGCAAGCGGAATTCTTTTATTGTTTCTTTTGCGAATACTCCATGGCTTCGGGTGGGCTATTTCGACCACATCCATCGGAACTTCGATTACCGATGTGATCCCTGATCGTCGCCGAGGTGAAGGAATGGGGTGGTATGGCATGTCAATGACTGTATCCATGGCCATAGGACCCATTATCGGGGTATGGATGGTCCAAAGCTTCTCTTTTCAATATTTGATTATTGCAGCTTTTTGTTTATCTATTGCAGCTATTCTTATTGCCCTAGTGACTAAGGTTCCAATTTTACGAGCGGACAACAAAGGAAAAATAGTGTATTTCGATAAATCCATCCTATCCATATCGGTAGCTATATTTTTCTTGGCTCTTACCTATGGGGGCATTACCACGTTTATGCCGCTGTTCGCCGAATCGATTCAAGTTAACCCAGGTACTTTCTTTTTGATCTATGCCATTGCGCTGACCATCACCCGCCCTGTTGCAGGGAAGCTTGCGGATCGTTATAACGAAGGATCAATCATTATCCCGTCTTTACTCATCACAATCGTTGCTCTACTCCTCTTGAGTGTATCCAATGGATTACTAGGAGTTATTGTTTCTGCAATTCTGTATGGAATTGGGTTTGGATCAGCACAGCCCATACTTCAAGCAGCCATTCTCAACCTAGTTTCTCCTACGAAAAAAGGAGTGGCCAATGCTTCCTTTTTCACGGCCATGGATTTAGGGATTGGGTTGGGATCAATCATACTCGGATTGGTTTCTCAGTACTTGGGTTACTCATTTTTATTTACTGTATGTGCTGTTTCCGGCTTCATTTCTTTGTTCATCTTCATAGTTTTTGTTAGACGGGCATTACTGCGTAGAAAGGAGGAGGATAAAAACGAGAATCTTCATTTGACATCTTAAGTATCTTAAGTAGCCATTTTTTTGAATGAAATGTTAGTTATAAATATCTAACATTATTAAATCCACACCTTACAAGGAGGAAGCGACAATGACAACCACTCTTTTACACATTGGAATTATTCTCGGCAGTTCACGCCCAGGGAGAGTTAGCCCGCAAGTTGGGAATTGGATCAAGGCAATTGCCGATCAACGCGGGGATGCAAAGTATGAAATAGTAGATCTTGTAGACTACAACCTACCGTTTTTTGGAGACCTAACTGGCGAGCAGCAAGTTTCGGCTTGGGCTAAGAAAATATCCAGTTTGGACGGATTTGTCTTCGTTACAGCTGAATACAATCACAGCATCACAGGGGTATTAAAAAATGCACTTGATTCAGCACGAACGGAATGGTACAACAAAGCGGCTGGTATTGTCAGCTATGGTTCCTCAGGTGGAACACGAGCAGCTGAACATTTACGTGGAATACTTGCGGAATTACAAGTGGCGGATGTTCGCACACACCCCGCACTAAATTTATTTACAGATTTTGAAAACTATACGGTTTTTAAACCTTCAGATTTACACATTGCACATGTGAATGACATGTTGAATCAAGTAATTAGTTGGTCAAACGCATTAAAGTCGGTTCGTAGCTAATGGGTCACGATTTGTAAAAGGCAACAAGCTCTTCCCTATAAGATGAGGAAGAGCTTGTGATTTATCCCGTAATTGATATCGAAATACACTCGACGTTTGAAATTTGTGCAGAAAGTCACCCAATTAATGAACACATAGTAATTTAGTAATTAAAATAGTTCGGGTTCGGGGATCTCTTGCCAACGGCGTAAAGTAGAAGCTTAATAGCCCTTGTTAAAAAAAGCGGTTAAGATTTTGTTGACTATTAACCCCGAGATGCGTATAATTTGAATGAATAAAAAATATATTCATTCAAGAAATTAAGGAGGTGATTGACCTGAATCAGTCAGATAAACGTCAACTGCTCTTTGATGCAGCGCGTGAGCTTTTTTTGGAGCAAGGGTTCAAGAAAACCAACGTCGCGGCGATCACAGAACGTGCCAACGTAGCCGTGGGTACATTCTATAAGTATTTTGCCTCAAAGGAACAAATTTTCTATGAGGTTTATCAAGCTGAAAATGAAAAGGCAAAGCGGAAGATTGTGGCTCGAATCGACGCCGATCAATCCCCGAAGGAAGTGGTGAAACAGTTTTTGCAAGAGATTATTCGCACGAGTGAACAGAATGCGATCCTTGCCGAATGGTACCGCAATACGGAGGCCAGTCAAGTGCTCATGAACTACAATCAAGAATGTGACGTTCAAAAAAACAGCTTCGTATACCGATTTTTGCTAGACAATATCGAACGTTGGCGGTCTTCCGGACAATTCCGTCGGGATATCGATGCGAACACGATCCTAGCGCTGTTCAATGTTTTAGTACTCCTGGATAACCATAAGGAAGAAATCGGTCATGAGCATTTTCCGCAGGTGCTGGAATTATTGGCGGAGATGATTATTGACGGGCTGACTGCGTCATCGTAAAAAACGCCACCTGAAGCGTGGCGAATTCTTTTGACTAATAATGAATGAATAAAAATTTTATTCATTCAAAAGTGAGGTGCCGACATGCAAAAGGAAACGAACAAAAACATGCAACAAAAAGGAGGACGTTCAATGGGACTGCAAATTTTGGGCTGGTCGATGGTGGTGATTGGAGCGATCCTTGTCATTTGGGGCTTTTATGAGTATCCGGCAAGCGAATGGTGGGGGAACGGTTTCCTCAATTACGCCGTCAGCGGCATGGCACTAATTGCAGGTGGGTTGGCCATTCTTAAGATCTCTGCTCTGCTGACCGTTGTCGCAATCATCATTGCAGCACTGCTTTTAGCCGTTTATATATGGAATATGCAATTGGACTTCTTTTCCGCACTGCTCAGTTATGTCTTGACTGCTGCTCTTACGACCTGGTTGGTGAGTTTGCTGCTTAGATAATGGTTAAAAAAAACGGAGGTGTTGATTTTGATGAACGATTCAGGTGTCGAATTGGCCATAGAGGCAAAGGGCTTGGTAAAAGTATTTGGTAATAACCGGGTGGTAGATGGTGTGGATCTGGCTATACCCAAAGGGTCTGTCTATGGATTCTTGGGTCATAATGGAGCCGGGAAAACGACAACGATCCGCATGCTGTCAACATTGCTGCCCATGGATGGCGGCACCGTGAAAGTGTTTGGTCATGATTTGGCTAGGGAGCCGCATGAGGTCAGGGGTCAAATCAGCTTGGCGGGTCAGTACGCATCGCTTGATGAAGATTTGACCGGTTACGAAAATCTGGTTATGATCGCCAGGTTGGTGGGGTATTCTCGAAAAAGAGCCAAAATGCGTGCGCAGGAATTGCTTCGCGTATTCGGGCTGGAGGAAGCGGCTAAGCGCCAGGTGAAAACCTACTCCGGAGGCATGAGACGTCGGATTGATATCGCGGGGAGTATCGTGGTCACACCACGCATCCTTTTTCTCGATGAACCGACGACAGGTCTGGATCCAGAAAGCCGTAACCAGGTATGGGAGATTGTTCGTGCCCTGGCCAGCGTTGGAACAACAGTGTTGCTAACAACGCAATATTTAGAGGAGGCGGATCGCTTGGCAGACCGCATCGCCGTCATGAAACAGGGCAGGATCATTGCCGAAGGAACGAGCAATGAATTGAAATCGTCCGTTGGAAGCAGCATATTGCACATTCGTCTCGTGCATGAGGAGGAATCAGAGCGAGCCAAAGAGATGCTTTCCGATAAGGTTGCCTCCCCCGTTCGGAGCACCTCGGACCCTTGTGAGCTGTTCGTGCAGGTCACGGATCCCGTGTTGGTCGCTGAGGGGCTTAGGGCGCTTGGGAATGCAAATATCGGTATACATGAACATTCCTATGGTCAGCCCAGCCTTGACGAAGTTTTCCTGACATTAACACGCCGATCATCCGTTGAACAGTCCGGTGCTGAGGAGTGAGTACAATGAAGACCATGACGAATAAGACGGATGGCGGTGGTGATCAGACACTTTATGATGTGCTGCGTTCAGGTGAACAGGCCGGACGTGCCAATGCGCTGTCTTCGTCGTTGACGTTCGGCTGGAGATCTATGCTGCGTATCAAGCATTTACCTGAACAGCTCTTTGATGTAACCGTCTTTCCTGTTGTGTTGTTAATTATGTTCACCTACTTGTTCGGAGGTGCCATCGCTGGCTCATCGACGGACTATTTGCAATTTCTTTTGCCCGGTCTGCTGGCCATGACGGTGGCGATGCTTACGATGTATACCGGCGTGGAATTGAACAGGGACATAGAGAAGGGGGTATTCGACCGTTTCCGCACGTTGCCGATCTGGCTGCCTTCCCCTCTTGTGGGAGCTTTGCTGACTGATACGGTTCGATCCATGATCGCAATCACGACGACGCTTGTACTCGGTCTCATCCTCGGTTTTCGTCTGGATGGTGGCCTGGTCGGCGCGCTGACAGCCTTGGTGCTGCTCTTGATCTTCTCATTCAGTTTGTCCTGGATATGGACTACGCTCGCCTTGATCATGCGCTCGGAGAAATCACTAATTACGGTCAGCACGATGGTGATCGTGCCCTTGACATTCATCAGCAATGTCCTCGTTGAACCGGAGACACTGCCCATCTGGTTGCATGGATTTGTGGACGTCAACCCCATTTCTATCTTGGTAAGTGCCCTCCGCGGTGCACTGAACGGTCTTTTGACCTGGGAGCAGGTGGGCTGGCTGCTGATTGCTTCGGTGATCATAATCGCTGTTTTTGCACCGCTGACCATGTATTTGTATCGCAATAAAAAATAGGAGATCATCATCGTAGAGATCACCATCACCGATGGTGATCTCGATATTTGTGCGCCCGGCATGGGTGCTATCTCTAGGGTTCAAGTCCCGAATAGCGAAGGCAGTAGTAAGTCAAACTTATGCTTTCCGCTCAAGTAAAGAAAGGACAGGCGTGCCCGCCCTGTCCTTTCTTAATAGATATGAGTAAACTCCTGATTAGTTTACAGTTCGATTAAGGTTACAGATCCACTTTCAAGGTGCCCAGCAACTTGGCGAATTTCGGATCATGGTACGACATGAAAAGAGTTTCTCGCGTATCAAGGGTAGAAATTTGTTTGATGTCGCCCGCGCTTAATTCAAAATCAAAGATGTCAAAGTTTTCGACAATCCGCTCCTTGTGTACCGATTTTGGAATAACAACGATCCCACGTTGGACAAGCCAGCGCAATTTAACTTTTCAATAAATTGAATTGGGCGTTTTTACATTTTTATTCTACATATTATGTTGCAGAGTCAAAAGAGCTGAGGCGAAAATTCAGCATATTTTTTGCTGCATTAGTTATCGTTACTGTCTTTATTTTTTTCTTTATACACCTTATAAAACTTGATGAAAAAAATGAGGAATATCCAAGGGAGAATGTAGGTTGTAATAAATTTAAATAATATAATGACCTCGCTGTCCGTCCTTAAGAAATAAAGCAATGCTATGATAAAAAATACGCCCAAAATAGTGGAGACTATTGAATAATACATATTCTTCATAAGTAGGACCTCCATTTCTTCAGCTAATTAAAGCATTTCTCCATAAGGGGTTTAATCCCTTTTTTAATTCCAAATCACCCAAAATTTATTCCTACTTTGTCTAATCTAGGAGAAATCAATGACTAGAGTCACTTGTCCACATATTTCTATAGTGAGAAGATAAAATAGCGGTTTGGAAATACCCACCCTCTATTTTAATTTTAACCATAATCTTAGTTCTAGCTAAATTCAGAAAGGAGTGGGGAATATGTCTAGAATGCACTCTAAACAAACTAACTTACTAATTATCTTGTCACCACTTGTCATTATTCTATGTGGCTTTATCATAGCAACACTATTTACTCCTATCTTAGGGGGCTGGAGTTGGGTACCTTTAGCCATTACCTACTGGACTCTAATGGCTACTATGGTAATACGTTTTGGCGGAAAAAAAGCATTAATGACTTGGTTCAGTAGACCAATCGGAAAGAAAAGCTGGCTTCTTATAGGAATCTTTATTGGCTTTATACCTATATTAGGGATTTTAATGTTCAATATTGAGCTACTAGCCCAATACCCTTGGCTAACACTCTTTTGGTTATTATTTGCCTTCATTAATCCTTGGTTTGAGCAAAGCTACTGGCGAGGTCTACTATTAGATGCTGGTGGGAAGTGGCCTCAATGGCTAATCATTTCCTATTCCACTGTTTTGTTTGCCCTGAGTCATCCCATCATGTGGGGTGTTTTTTCAATCGGAAATCGCTCCTATGAATCATTTGCTGCCCTTCTATTGATGGGTGTCGTCTGGTGTCTCATTCGCATAAAAACCAAAAGCTTACGTTGGTCTTTACTCTCTCATGTTTTAGTAGATATAGGGAATATGTCTATATTCGTCTTTATGAATATTTACATCCCTCCTCAGCATTTTTAGAAATTGATCCCCTCGAATTTTATCTAGAAATCAGTGAGTAGCTTTTTGTGCCCTTCTATATTCTTAGAAGGGCTTTTTTGCGTCTGGCAATGACTTAAGTCTGTAGGAAATACATAAATGACTTCTAAATAAGGGTTAATTACTTAGTATATAAAAATTTAAAGGATTATTACTTGAATGGAACTTAATAACTTACCTTGAAAGAGGACTTGACTTTAATTGATTATATACTTAGTATATAATAGTCAACGTAAGAAATAGGAGGAACAGATAAAATGATTAAAGTCAGTGATCTAAAGAAAGAGTTTATACAAGGACAAGAAAGAACAGAAGTGTTAAAAGGTGTTGATTTGACCATCGAAGAAGGAGAATTCGTAGCGATTATGGGGCCAAGTGGTTCTGGAAAAAGTACATTACTCCAGCTTCTAGGTGGCCTTGATGTACCTACGGCAGGTAATATAGTAATCAACCAGCAACAGTTAGCTCAGATGAAGGAAAAGGAAAGAACGATATTCCGTAGAAAATATATAGGGTTTATTTTTCAAAACTATCAGCTCCTACCCACGTTAACGGTAGAGGAGAATGTAGCTTTTCCTTTGCATGCCGATGGGAGCCTGACCAAAGAGAAGAATCAGATGATTTTAGAATTACTAGATTCTGTTGGACTAAAAGGACTTGGTCGAAAGAGAGCTAATTTGTTAAGTGGTGGTCAGCAACAACGGGTAGCTATTGCTAGGGCGCTAGTTAATAATCCTGCTGTTCTATTGGCCGATGAGCCAACAGGGAATTTAGATCGAAATAAAGCGGAAGAAATCCTCGTTCTCATGTCCAAATTTAACAGAGAAAACAAACAAACAACAATTATGGTTACACATGATATGTTCGCAGCTGGGTTTGCTGATCGAATCATTCTTTTTAAAGATGGGGTCATTGATCAAGTGATAGCTAGAAAGGATAATGATTATGCTCAATATGTGGCGAATTTCATGGCGTAGTATCACTCAAAATAAAAAGAGGTTTGTCCTTTCGTTACTCGGTATGATCATTGGTATATCCTTTATAACAGCTATGCTGATTGCCGATAGAACAACGAATGATGTTTTCGATTATTATGAACAGATGTATGTGGGTAATGCAGATTACTGGGTTCTAAGTGATACCCATACATACTCTGAAGAGACGCTTTCGTCAATCAAGAATAGTCCAGCAGTCATGGAAGCCCTGCTTGCGCTTGATAAACAAGCTTTCTTTGAGCTTGAGGGGGATCAATCCCTGAATCAAAGGTCTGTACGAATTACAGGTGTGAATGATCAAAATAGTTCTTTACTAACCCTTCCTGTCATTGAAGGACAGTTAGATAATGAGGGGCTGGTTATACCGAAAGTTGTTGCTAATCTATTAAATAAAGGGGTAGGAGATACTATTCGGTTTGCTAATTTAGGGGAAGCCAAGGTTTCTGCCATTGTTGAGTATACTCAGCTTCTTTCAAGTCCTAGTAATTGGGAGCGTGCTGAATCGACTAGCTTTCGAGTCATGGCTCCACTTCATTTGTTGAGAGAGTGGACGGGTATGGATAACGAGCTTTCCTACGTAAGATTTCAAACGAATGAAGGAGGACAGGAGCTCTTTCAAGCTCTTCAGCAAGAATTTCAGCATTCAAATGTCTATGTTCAACCCGTTGTAGCTGATGATCGACAAAGTAACGACATTGGAGGGCTGTACCAGTTTTTTTACATCATGGCTGCGTTATCTATGTTCATAAGCGGATTCATTGTTTTTAATTTGATTTATACAAGTGTGATGGAGCGGAAGAAGGAATTTGCCATCATGAAGAGTTTAGGTTATCTACAAAGCTCTGTGTCTAGACTTATTCTCATTGAAGTCCTACTCCTGTCGTTCATAAGTACAGCGATTGGGGTTCCCCTGGGAATATGGCTTGGAGATCTGTTTATGCAAGCGATACTAGGGCTGTTCGATTTTGACGTTGTTTACACATTGAATTGGGAAATGTCTGCGTTACTCTCTGTCGCTATAGGAATCCTATTTCCTGTTGTGTTTTCCTTATTTCCTATTTACAATGCTGGGAAAACATCCGTGTTATTGACGTTAAAAATGGCCAATCAAACATCTTCATCGAAAAGGTCATCTATCCTTAGAGTGGTAGTAGGGGTAGGCTTACTTACTTTTGTATTTATTGATCACCCTGTCTCTTATTTAGCTATTTTAGTAAGTATCATTCTGTTGTTTCCATTCCTTTTACTAGGTCTAAGCACGATCCTTAAGCCAATTCTGAAGATAGTCTTCGGCTACTCTGGAACTTTGGCAGCCCAAAGTCTAACTCAGCAATTAAATCGAAATGCGAATACCTCAGCTATTCTTGCCGTCGGGATAGCCGTCATCATACTACTTAGTGCTGTGATAGAATCAGCTCCTGAAGGCTATGAAAATGAAATCAGGAGTACGTATGGCGGAGATATAAGAGTGACTTCAGAGGCGCCTTGGTCTAATGAGGATAGACTAGCTCTACAATCCTATGAAGCTGTTGCAAATGTTCAGCCTTTATCGGAGGCAACACCTATTACATGGGAAACACTTGAGGGGGAGTTGAGACAATTTTCTATCATTGCTGTAGAGAAAGAGGGACCTATCCTTTTTGAGAGTTCTGAAAAAGAGAGAGTATATGCCGAGTTAGGAAAGGAACCTTCTATTCTTCTAGGGCAACGGGCCTTTGATGAGTGGGGAGGAAATGTAGGAGAATCTATTTATATCAATGCTCCTTCAGGGGTACAGCAATATAAAGTCATCGATGTCGTCAATACATCGCATTACTCAGGCTATGTGGCTTTTATGGATGAAAAGCATTTAAATCATGATTTTGGCTGGGCTAATAGTTTTGATATGCTAGTAACTTTAAACGACGGATATACTGGGGAAGCGTTACGAGATCAGCTGTGGCTAGATTTTAGCCCCCATATCTCTAAGGTTGAATTGGTTGAGGATGAAATTCGATCAACGACCTCAGCCTTAACAGGAATGAACGAGTTAATCATTACCCTGTTAGTTTTGATCGTGGGACTGGCTAGTATTGGTACAGCAAATACTCTATTAATGAACACGCTGGAGCGTACCTCTGAAATAGGGACGATGCGAGCGCTTGGCTTCACCAAACAGCAGGTTAGAAAAATGATTGTTGGAGAAGGTCTACTTATAGGGCTGTCAGGAGTCATTGGAGGGATTGCATCAGGTGTGCTTTTACTTTATGTGACTAGCCAATCCAAGCTGTTAGAAGGATTTATATCTTTTCAAATCCCTCTAGGTAATAGTATACTGGCGTTAATTGCTGGTGTTTCATTAAGTCTTTTTGCCTCTTGGATTTCAAGTGCTACGGCTAGTAAAATAGATATTGTATCCTCACTCAAAGTAGGTTGAGCCATATGTCAGTTAGGTACGGATTATTAGCATTGCTTTTTCATCAACAAAATCATGGATATGACCTAAAGGTAGAGATAGAAGCCCTTCTAGGAAGTAAAGGAAAAATTAATCCTGGTCAAATCTATACGACTCTCGATCGTCTCATTCGAGATCAGCTTGTTTCATCTGCCATCATGGATGATCAAGAAAGAAAGCTTTATCAAATTAATGCCGAGGGTAAAAAGGAGCTAGAGCATTGGCTGCTAGAGCCGGTACCCTATCATGACGCTAAAGGAGATTTTCAATTTAAGTGGAGCTGTGCTCGTAAGATTGGTTTTGATCAGGAGAAAGTCATGCTGAATCAACAAAAAGCCATGATCATGAAGGATGTTATGGAATTGACTAAGCTAAAAACTGAGTTTCTCCTGCAAGGTGATGAGAATAAGTATTTATTAATCTCGGGTACACTTTTGCATTTAGAAGCAGATTTAAACTGGATTCATCAGGTTGAAAATCGAAATCGAGCATAATTTTAGATAGCTTGGTCATTTGTAATAAGGTTCGAAAAAAATCCTGCGATTGCAGGATTTTTTTCGTGTCCAGAGTCGAATGCTTAATCTTTATGTTCTTATCCCTGCGGCATATTGCTCCTATCCATGTACAACACATTCCACCTGTGTCCGTCTGGATCGGCAAAACCGCAACCGTACATCCATCCCTGATTGTTGGAGGGGGCGCTAAAGATTGTACCCCCTGCTTCTGTCACTTTTCTAGACAGCTCATCTACTTCCTCCCTGCTCTGAGCATCAATGGAGAATAATACTTCGGTAGATTTTGTTGTGTCAACGAGCTCATTTCTAGTGAAATTTCTGAAAGTCTCCTTTGGAAAAAGCATTACGAGTACATTGTTATCACCGATAAATAATTCTGCCTGACCACTGCCATGCTGCTGCTGAACAGTAAATCCGAGATGAGTGAAAAATTTAATAGATCTATCAATATCTTCTACAGGGAGATTGATCCAACATTGTTTCTTCATGATAAACTTCCTTTCTGACCATGTATTGATTTAAATAATAATTAGGCCCTAAAGATTCCAAAGTGCGTTCTATAAAGTACGCTCGCTCACTCGCTGAAGCGCACGTGCCACCGCACGACCACCGTCCACTTGAAGCTTAGACAATGGCAATTTTATCTCAAAGCAAATTGAATAATCTTACTGATCGATTTCCGTAACAATTTAAAGTTATTGTAACAAGAGTAGCAGACTGAGATTTCTTTTAAATTGCTAAAAAAATGTATTTCTGTTTATTTGACAACCCCTGTTGGTTATATTAGAGACGTGGCCAGCGTCAAGAGAAACGTATTAATACCCCCAGACAGACCTACTCAACCAAATAGCATACGATAAACTCAAAGCAGTATAAGCTATATAGTATAGCTAGTCCCCCTGCAGTCCCAATTTGTTCACAACACTATCCGGCCCATTGGAAAAAGAAGAGCCCGCTTGAACAGCTTCGCGCCATGCCCTGATAACTTCTTCCCTGTCGTATTCCATATCTTTGAACCAGGCTTCTCCCTCATCGGGGTGAGGACTGTATTGAGAGCCCCAAATAATAACATCATACATAATCGGAATGAGATCCAGTCCTTTCTCAGTTAATGAATAAATGAACTTTCGTCCGTCTGTTGCAGACGGTTTTTTGTTGATAATTCCTTTTTTCTCTAAATGAACTAGACGCTCAGCCAATACACTGGAGCCAATGCGCTCCTCTGAAGCAAGGAATTCGCCGAACGTTTTAGCACCGTCGGTTATGATATCTCGCACAATGAGTAAAGACCAAGAATCTCCAAATATCTCCATAGTATAGTTGATTGGACAGCTTGATTTATTTTCTTCTCTTTTCATAATTCTCATAGTAGCATATTTTAATTTGATAATCAAAGTGATCTGTGATATGTTAATATTACTTTCATTATCGAAGTGAAAATACTGAAGCGATGAAGAAGAATATGTGTGTAGTGTCCTTGATAAAGGAGTAGATATTAACATGGATGGAAGGTGACTGAAATGACAAAAGAGGGAGAAAAGCGTGTTCAGACTGTAGAAGAGTTCCCTGCACGGGCTTCATGGAAGGAATGGGTTGGGCTGGTAGCCTTAGTGCTTCCGGTTTTCATGCTGTCCACAGATATGGGTGGGTTATATCTCGCTATTCCATCGATTACGGTTGATTTAACGCCGAGTAGTACACAGATGCTGTGGATGCTACATATTGGTGAATTTCTGACCATCGGGTTTCTGCTAACAATGGGGAGGCTAGCGGATCGTGTCGGAAGGCGCCGACTACTAGTGACGGGTGTGGTGTTGTATGGAATAGCTTCGGCCATTGCGGCGTTTTCAACCACGGCATGGATGCTGATTACGTTTCGTGCATTGCTTGGAGTGGCAGCTGCCATGATTGCGCCGTCTGCCATGTCATTGCTACGTAATATGTTTCATGATCCCAAGCAGTTCTCCATAGCTATTGCGGTGAATTTGAGTGCTTTTTCTGCTGGAGCGGCATTGGGTCCTTCAATCGGAGGACTGTTGGTGGATCATTTTTGGTGGGGGGCCGTATTTCTTGTTAATGTACCGGTTGCTTTACTTTTCTTGCTGGGCGCTCTCCTGCTTCCAACGTATCGTGATTCAAATGCTGGGCATCTGGATCTTGTTAGTGTAGCTCTGTCACTGATTGCGGTGATGAGTGTGATCTTTGGAATGCAGGAAATCGCAGAGAATGGGTTCCATGTTTTTTACATTAGTACAGTGGTGTTGGGTATCATTGTTGGAGTCATATTTGTACGGCGTCAGCTGAATGTAAAGGAGCCTTTATTGGATTTACGTATGTTTCGCGTTCCGGCTTTCTCGGTCTCTTTGCTTGCTCTTATGCTTGTACTTTTGGTCAATGGCGGGTCCTATATGCTTTTCACTCAACATATACAAGTCGTTCTCGGTCTGTCTCCAACTCAGGCAGGCCTTCTACTGATATTGCCTGCTGGTCTGTCTATTGTGGGAACATTATTGGCGCCAATTCTCACGCGGTGGATTCGACCAGCTTTTGCCATGGCAGCTGGATTGATTGTTGCAGCGGGAGGAGCGCTTTTGATTATGGTAACCTTTAATGAGGCGGGTGCTGTTCTTCTTATTACAGGAGTTTCGATTATCATGTTTGGCGTAGCACCGACAATGACATTGGGGAGTGAACTGATTATTTCCAGTGTGTCGAAGGAGCGTTCAGGCTCCGCATCCGCCATGCAAGATGTAGGCACTGGGCTCGGAAGTGCATTGGGGATCGCGTTTATGGGAAGTTTGGCGATGATGGTTTATCGTGGATCATTGATGAATTGGGTCCCGTCGGGAGTAACTGAGGAGGCTACAAGCACAGCCATGGAAAGTATCGGTGCGGCGATAGTAGTAGCAGGACAGCTACCAGATGCTTTTGGAGCGGAGATGCTAAAAGCCATACAATCATCCTTTTCGCTTGCTATACAAGTGGCCTTTACGATTGTCGCTCTCATCTTCATCATGGTCTCTGTCATGGTGGTGTGGCGGCTTCGCCATGTACGCAATGGATCTCCAGAAGGATTAGATTCGATGAATCAAAAAGATGGATAACTAACTTGAATCCATATTTTTTGTACAAATGTCTTGTGCATCTCGGCCATTCAAATCGAATAAAAGGTAGTGTAAGATATTATAAAATGCATGTAGGAGGAGCAAGAATAAAATATGGAATGCTTTTGTGAACAAAAAGAAACATATGAGCTAAAAGTTGAAGGTGATGTTGGGGCTGACCCTATATGGTGCAGTCACTGCGGCTGTAACCTTGATATAGAAACCCTACCGATTTCAAACGAGTTAATTAGAGAATTGATGGAATGGGTACGATTATATGGCGAATGGATTGATTGGGAGAAAGATAAATTACTTCCTAATGGGGTTGAACTTGAAGAAGAACATAATAAACAGGGGATGAATTTAACAGAGAAAATTAAGAAAGAACTTGAAGGGAAATATAGCATTAAATTTTCACCTTCTATAGTGGCAAACATGTATGCAAATAAATATCCTAGCTGATTTCATTTATAATTAGAGGAGTAAATATAATGAGGATCATTGCTGCAACTGAATCGCACTACGAATATATTAAAAAACATGACCGTCATATCTTAGGGAACTTAATCTTACCGAAAATTAGGGAGAAAGAGATTTACATCCTGCAAAATGAAGAACAAAATATCGTTGGGTGGATGCGGCACAGCTATTTCTGGGACAATACACCTTTTATGAATATGATTTGGATTGATGATGCCTATAGAAGTAAAGGATTAGGTAAGAAAGCCGTTCTTTTTTGGGAAGAAGAAATGAAGAAGCTCGGATTTAACTTGGTTATGACTTCCACTCTAGCTAGTGAAGGGGCTCAGCATTTTTATAGAAAATTAGGTTATCGGGATTCAGGGTGCTTAACTCTCGAAGATGAGCCTTTGGAAATCATACTTACTAAGAGCCTGAAGTTATAGGTCCAAAGCTAGCTAGAGAGCAGATTATCCCGATTCCAGGAACGAAACGAATGGAGCGTGTTATTTTTCCTTATATCAGTAAGCGCGGGGGTGCTCAAATTACGGTGAAAAAGGAAAAACTTCTGCTAGCTTTTGATCCCACCAACTCTATGGAAATGTTTTTGAGTTAATTCAATAAAATCATTTAATTGAGGACTCATCCATTATAATCTGTTTTACTGATTTATAAAGGTAGTTTAATCTATAAATTGTAAACAATCAAAAGGAAGTGGAAGAATGATGAGTATTGCCGTTATTTATGGAGGAACTCGCCAAAATGGAAACACAGAAATTCTAACTAAACGTACGATTAAGGATCTCGAAGTAGTTTCCCTTCACCTAAAAGAGTATACCATTAAACCAATAGAAGATATGCGTCACACCGAAGCAGGCTTTCAAGATGTGGGTGATGATTATAACTTCCTAATGGATCAAATGATGCAAAACGATATTCTCATATTTTCTACCCCCATTTACTGGTACAGCATGTCAGGAACAATGAAGAACTTTATTGATCGATGGTCCCAAACGCTAAGAGACCCTAAATATAAAGATTTTCGAGATAGGATGTCTAAGAAAAAAGCTTATGTCATTATAGCTGGAGGAGATTCTCCTCATATAAAAGGACTCCCCTTAATTCAGCAATTCAACTACATCTTTGATTTCGTTGGTCTACCTTTTGAAGGATACATTATTGGGGAAGGGAATAAACCTGGAGATATTTATGAAGATCAAAAAGCTTTCTATGCTGCTGATCAATTACATGTAACGTTGACCAGTTTATCATCCTCCTCTTAATTCATGTTTTCCTATGGCACTGATGAAATTGCGTTGAACACAAAATTTCAGAGAGAATTGAGGAATTTCATTATGGAGATTACGGTGCACACATTAAATGCCTTTGCCAAAGAAGAACACGGCGGAAATCCTGCAGGTGTTGTGCTAAATGGCAATGCCATGGATGAAACGCTCATGCAGGAGATAGCCAGAATCGTTGGTCTTTCTGAAACCGCGTTTTTTGTAGAAACGGATCATGCCGATTTTAAAATTCGCTATTTTACGCCTAAGGGCGAGGTGGATATATGTGGACACGCGACGGTTGCTGCATTTAACTTGCTGTGGACTCAAGAGAGAATTAGTCTGGGCACCTATACGCTGCTAACTAAAGCCGGCATGCTCGAAGTAATCTTACAGGAGAATGGTGAGGTATTTCTTACGCAAGCCCTTCCCCGTTACTTTGAACATGTTGATAGAAAATTAATTGCCGACTCTTTACGGATTAGTCCCGACGATTTAGTTCATGATTTGCCTGTGCAAATTGTTTCTACGGGGCTACGGGACATTCTAGTGCCTATTAAGAGAAGTGGTATATTGAAACACATTACTCCTGATTTCGAACAGATCACCAAAATCAGCCGCGATTATCAGGTAGTTGGGTACCATTTGTTTACTCTCGATATACAACCGGGAGCTTTGGCAGAGTGCAGAAATTTTGCGCCACTATACGGTATCACGGAAGAAAGCGCAACAGGTACTTCCAATGGGGCTCTCACATGTTACCTATGGAAAAACAGAAAGCTTCCTGAGGCTCAAGACCATGAATATATTCTTAAACAAGGCTATACGATGAATCGTCCATCCGAGGTCAGGGCAAGATTAACAATCAATAAGGTAAACGGGGAGATTACGAAAGTCCAGGTTGGAGGTATGGCTACAAACATCGAAATTAAGAAGGTCAATATTAATTAAATTCACTCCACCTGTAGGATGAGCTCGGTCAATCACCCTGCAAAACGGAGCACCAAATGTCGGATCTATAGCTTTTTCATTTGTTACTCTTTTTACAAGGAGGTGAATCTAGGTGGAATTGCTGAACAAATTAAACAAAGCTATCAGCTACATCGAGGAAAATCTAGATGCAGAGATTAGCTACAAGGAGGCTGCTCGTTTGGCTCATTGCTCCGAGCATCATTTTAAGCGCATGTTTCCCTTTATTGCTGGTGTTACGCTCTCGGAGTATATCCGTCGTAGACGACTGACTTTGGCAGCATTGGAGCTAAAGGATCATGAAGTGAGAGTCATTGACGTAGCTGTGAAGTACGGCTACCATTCTGCGGATGCTTTTTCTAGAGCTTTTCACAGCTTGCATGGAGTCACACCCACAGCAGCCAGACAGAGCGACGTTTCCTTAAAGGCTTTTCCAAGAATGAGCTTCCAAATGAGTATAAAAGGAGATGCTGAATTGAATTATCGTATTGTGCAAAAAGAGTCTTTTATAGTCACAGGTGTTAAAGAAGAAATGAACAATGAGGATGGTCATTTTGATCCGCAAGTTTTGAAGGGGGATGGGGATGAACTTTATCACGAGCTGGAAGAGCTGGCGAACACCTCATTATCAGGAATTCTTCATGTAACGGCAAACATGACTGACGAAAGCTATGATTACTATTTAGCTGTTGCTACAACAAAGAAAGGTCCAGAGTATTTTGCCACACTTTCTATACCGGCTACTACTTGGGCTGTTTTTGATGCTGTTGGTCCAGCACCGGAAACCATGCTAAATACGTGGGAGCGAGTGCATACGGAGTGGTTCCCTACCTCAGGCTATGAGCTTACCGAAGCACCGGAATTCGTTCGTACTTTAAAGGAACATGAAGAGAAATGTGAAATTTGGATTCCTGTAGCTAGAAAAAGTAACTAATGTAGGACAGTTTTACTGAACGACTTCAGATAGGTAAGCGAAGATTTCTTTATCAACTTCATGAGCATTCTTTTGTGCTACAGCTAGTAGGCGCATTCTTTTGAGCTACACTTGGTATTTAGAACCAAAGTGTAGCTTTTATATTTACTTTTATCTAGGAGGTGAATCTAGGTGGAATTGGCGTTGAATTAGATTACCCACATGTATTCCATTAGATGATGTATAAGTTTTCGTTGCGAACAAACTATTTAATATATAAACCTATTTATGTAAATTTTTATGTTTGAAAAATTACATAAATAGGTTTTTTAGTTCCGCAAAACTTTGTTCAGTGTTTGTTCAGTTGAATATGGTTAAATATCTTTGAAGAATAGTAAAAATAATGTCGAACAATGTCGATATATATAGTAATAAATTAATAGATATGCATATAAATGCAATTTATTGACTTTATTTTCAAATAGATAGAAAGACAGTAAAACAAAAACAGAAAAGAAAAAGAGGAGGAGTATGTGTGTTAGAAAAATTTAAGATTAAGAACGTAAGTCTAGGGTGGAAATACGGAATCGTGTTAACCATCATTTTTGTCATGTTCGCAGTTGCTACAACGCTAGTGTTTACTTTTATTCAAACGATTGAAGAGGAGATCGACAATATTGGTGAGAGTGGCGAAAAAACAATTATTGTATCGGAAATGAGTTCAGTCAATCGAGCAAAAGGTGTAAGAGCACTTAGCTATGCGACGACCTCGGATGCCGCTTTTGTAACAGATTTTGAAGCAGGTATTGATGAATTTAATGAATTAGTGAAGAGTATTGAAAATCGTTTAAATACACCTGAAATGGAAGAGATTTTTAGGCAGGCTATAGCAAAAGAAGAAGAATTTAATAATTTATTTATGAATCATTTGGTGGGAATGACGGATCAGGGTCAAAGGGATCGAGTGATGTCTGAGATCACGAATATACGTCGTGACACGGTTGCTTTATTAGATGAGCTTAATGTCATTTTTAGTGAGATGCGAGCAGATGCATTGGATAGTGCACAGGATAGTCAAAGCATGGCCATCTATGTCTTACTTATTTCTACATCTCTAGCATTACTAATTGGGATTAGTATGTCTATAGTCATAACACGGAGCGTTTCAAAACCACTAAATGAAGTAGCCAATGTTAGTGATCAAATTGCTAATAATAACCTTGCTTTTGATGAAATCAAATACGATGGTAAAGATGAGATTGGCCGGATTGCCACAGCTACAAATCTAATGGGCAAAAATTTAAAAGATATGATTAGTAAAATGGCAGAAATCTCTGAGGTGGTTAGCAGTCAAAGTGAGGAGCTCACTCAATCGGCTAATGAAGTAAGGACAGGAGCCGAGCAGGTATCGGCAACCATGGAACAGCTATCAGCTGGAGCAGAGGAACAAGCTAGCTCTTCAAGTGAAATCTCTAGTTTAATTGAGGAGCTTACGAGGCAGATACGTTCTTCTAATGAAGAAGGGAAAGCATTAGGAGTCACTTCAAAAGAAGTATATGTTATTTCCGATCAAGGTAAAAAGGATATGGGACAATCTGTTGAGCTGATGAATGGGATCTCAGTAGTTGTTAAAGATACGGCGGATAAGGTCAAGGGACTGGAAAAGCGCTCTGAGGATATTTCCAAATTAGTTGATGTGATTCAGAATATCGCTCAACAAACTAATTTACTTGCCCTAAATGCTGCCATCGAATCCGCTCGAGCTGGTGAAGCAGGGAGAGGCTTTGCTGTGGTTGCAGATGAAGTGCGCAAGCTTGCTGAGCAGGTTGGACAATCTGTCGTTGAAATTACGGATATTATTCAGGGGATTCAGCAGGAGACGAAGACGGTTGTAAGCTCATTACAGGATACCACACATAAGGTAGAGGATGGGAACCAACAAATTTTAGTCAGTCGTGACAGCTTTGATTCGATTAACCAAGCCGTTTCGGATATGATGGATGGGATTCAAAACATTTCCTCAAACTTAATGGATATTGAAGGGAATAGCGTGCGTGTAAGTCAGTCTGTAGAAGAGATTGCAGCTGCTTCAGAGCAAGCATCAGCAGGTATTGAGGAAAGCTCTGCAACCGCTGAACAGCAAAGCGCTTCTATGCAGGAAATTGCAAGTAGTTCGGAGTCTCTTTCAAGTTTAGCTGAGGAGCTCAATGGGATGATTAGGCAATTTAAGATGTAAACACCAAGCTACAAAAACATCAAGATAAAAAAACACCTAGATGTAAATACGTAAAGAAAAAGGGAGCTGATTCAGCTCCCCCCATTTACTAAATGATTTATCATTTTTCTTTCATGGTGTGATCCAATTTTTCATTTAATATAAATTAGACATCACCGTTAATATAAATTAGACATCACCGTTTGAGCCGCCAGGATTACCTTCACTGTTGGGATCAGGATCAGGCTCCTTTTCAATAGGTCCCACTGGTTTATCGTTGTTTGTAACTGGTGAAGGATTATTTACCTCTCCATTAGCCCCGATCGGGTTGCCAATTACTTCTGTTCCACTTGTGAAGAAGAGTAAAAATACCAAACTATTAGCGAATACGGCGATTAACGATTTTTTCACTAAATCTCCCTCTTTTCTTTAGGAACTGTAAAGCTTCTTCATCATCGCCAAGCTTTTGCAATTCGAGAAGTGGAAATTGTAGATAAAAGTAGTTTTCAACACTATAAAAAGCTTTAACAGATTCATATAGGGAGCTGCGATCATTTTTTAACAAACCCATGTAATAAAAATAGAACGCTTTATCCCAATCTGTTAAAGTCTTTATGTCAATCTGATCCATATTTTTTTGGGCCAGAGAATGCTCTCCTTTTTGGATGAGGTAGAAAATGTAGTTAGCGTAAGTTGCATAATCATCAATTGGCTCTGAAAATCCACTATCGATTTGATAGTAGGATTGTAAAAAGGATAAATTCAGTCGTGCCGTCTTTAAATAAACACTATGATTAAAGGTAATGGCGTAATTGATAGCTGTAATAAAATAATCCTTCGCTCTCTCATAATCCTCAAGCATATACGTTTGCCCTAAATTGTTGTAGGCCACGGATTTTACAAAATCAATAAAATCTTGTCCTATGATATAGTAGCTATATTGTCTAGCCTTCTCTGGATTATTGCCATAGAGATGAACAGAGCTCATGATGACTCCGAGGCGTACGGAATAGGATGATCTAATATAGTCGCTTTTTATCTTCTCAATGAGTGTTTCAGCATCATTATTACTAGATAGAACGGTGTTGTTATCGTTCAGTTCAAAGTAAAGAATTCTTCTAAAGATGGATGCTAGTACCTTCAATTCTATTTCCTTTGGATGAAATTGCTCTACCTTGCTAATGAGGTGGACATGGCTGTGTGTCGCTTCTCTTTTTTCTTTTAATAAGGTATACATGAAAACCCATTCCTGATCGCAGGGGTCTGTAGACTTTGATAGCATATTTAATAGATAATTACATTCAACCCAAAGTCGATTAATAGAGCAGTATTCCAAGCCAAGTCTAGCATTATACGATTTTTGAGTAATAATATAATCTGCCATGATCGTCACTTGTTCATTTGGATAAAGATACTTAACGATCCTCAAGACAGATTCAAATATCAATTCTTCTTGTTCATTTAAGAATCGGGATAAGGCTGCTTCTGTTGTATTGGCAACTCGTGCTAATTTACGCTGGTCTATGTCGTCTAGATCCTCAAGAGTCTGTAAAATTCGCTCTTGTAGCACTTTTCCTTCCCCCTTGTGTTGATTTGCTCCTAACTATATTGCTAGATTACAGGATATTCAATAGAGAGTCAATTTTTGATATTTTTTTGCAAAGTTTTACATTTTACGAAATGCTCAATATAGTTTTAATGATGATGGTGTGCATGTGCAGTGGATGGGCTTGCTTTAATTGTGCAGAAAATCGAGCTTTCATGAGTATGCTTTTCAGATTCTGCTTGTAAGGTTACATGCTTTATTTCTTTATGCTCTAGCATATGTTCAATCTTCTGTAGTAGGGCTTCGGTTTCATAAACACTCTTGCTTCCGTCTACCTCAATATGAGCGGTTAGGGCATTAAAGCTACTGGTAATAGACCAGACGTGCACATCGTGAACACCTTTTACTCCATCTATCTCTTGGATGGCTTGGACGATTTCATCCACTTTAATATTCTTTGGTGTTCCTTCCATCAATACATGTAGAGAAGATTTAGTAACTAGATAGCCGCTTCTTAGAACAAGGGCTGCTACAACAACACTAGCCACGGTATCTGCCCATAGCCAACCGAAGAACATCATCAGTAAAGCTGCAGCAATGGCACCAATAGATCCAAGCATATCACTAATGACATGTAGATAAGCACCACGCATATTTAAATTATGTTCTGTATCTCCTCCGCGAAGCATGATCCACGCCACTAAGATATTAATAAGTAAACCGATGGTACTAATGACTAACATTCCTACCGTAGCAACCTCTGGTGGATTAGCAAAGCGTTCAATGGCTTCGTAAAAGATGTAAAGTGAGACACCGATTAACGTAATCCCGTTAAGCATGGCTGCTAAAATTTCAAATCTCCTGTACCCGTACGTCTTTCCTAGGTTCACAGCTTTTTCTCCAAATTTGAAAGCCAGCAAAGCAATACCTAGGGCAATGGAGTCTGATAGCATGTGACCAGCGTCAGAAAGCAAGGCCAAGCTATTGGTTATTACTCCTCCGATAGCTTCGACAATCATATAGGCTGTAATGATAATGAAGGAAAAAAGTAGAATTTTCTTGTTTTTTGTATGTCCTTGGTTATTCCCTTGCTCTTGTATGTGGTTATGTCCAGACATTCTATACCCTCTCCTTTTAACTGTATCAAAGCCGTAATTCTCAGACTTTATTTTGATTAAACAAATATATGAGCATATATTCATATGTTTGTTTAATTCCATTATATGCACGAATAACACAGGTGTCAACCTACCACCTTATTCTATGTCTAATGGGGTAGCCTTTTAACGAAGCTGAAAAAATGGGAACCATAACCCTACTTTTTGTTTTTTAATATATAAAGTTAAAAATACTTTACATTATGTTAAAAATATATTATATTATGTTATAAATAAATTGCATTATAGATAAGGGAGGGAGTTAAATGTGTTAGATAATAAGATAATGGTGGGTCGAGCGGAAAAAAGGTGGACCCAGCAGCAGCTAGCAGATGCTGTCGGAGTAAGTCGGCAAACGATCGCCGCGATGGAAAAAAACAAATATAACCCTTCATTAATTCTAGCCTTTAAAGTGGCTGGAGCACTAGATAGATCAATAGAAGAAGTCTTTACTTTTAAGGAGGAAGAATAAATGGAAACAATATTGACTGGTTTAATTTTTGTACTAGCTATTTCTATGATTTTGTCCGAGATTTACAAGATATCATTTGAGAGAAAGCCTGAATCTAAGGATGAAAGAGGAGTTTTAATCTTACTTAAGGTTAAAAACGTTTCCTACTACATATTATTGGGGGAATTGTACTTGGAGTGATCTCAGTTAGAACGTTGGATATTTTAAGTCAAGTCAACTTTATTTATTTTATAATGATTGTCTTTTTTGTACAGAGTATTGCTTCTGCACTGTATCTTTTTCGCTTAAATAGAGTTTAAATGAAAGGCATTTTCTCCCTTGGGGTTGATAGAATGTTTGACTCTTCAAAAAAACGTCTGGATCATCGTGATTTATGGATGGACAACCTTTTATTCCATGGGAATAGGGTCAGTGCTGTTTTGGATTTTGATCGTCGAAAATATGATTACCCTCAATTAGATGTTGATCGGGCTATTATGTCTGGAGCCTGAAAATAAGCTAAATGTTTCACTTGTAAAGGAGTTTGTGGCAGGATATAGGGAAAATTACGTTATGGAGCGAGGCTCATTAGTAAAAGCATTGAAATTATTGTGGTACATGGAAAGCTCATGGTGGATTCATGAAAAAAAGGAACAACAAACGGGTCCTTCTGCTAGGTTTGCGAAGGAAATGGAGTGGCTTTGTACCCATTATCATAAATTAGACGTAATGTTCGAAGATATATAGGGAGAAGGGATAGCTAAGATTTTGTTTAGCTAAGAATTCATAATTTAGAGGAGACCTCCATGAAAAAATTCAGCCTAACCTTGTTGACTTCATGTCTGTTTATTTCGTTGGCAGTAACAACTGCTACTTCGGCCAATACGACCGAAACGGTTATTGAAAATGGTAAGATAGTAGAAGGAAGAATGCTTATTCCTTTACGTGCAGTATCAGAAGAACTAGGATCAAATGTTACATGGAATCAGGGACAGAAAAGTATTACTATTACCAAAGGAGAGCATGAAGTTGTTCTAATCGCTAATTCTAGGAATGTCAAAATAAACGGTATAGAGATGCAAATTGATGTGCCGGCTCAAATTGACAGAGGAACTACATATGTGCCGCTAAGATTCATTAATCAAGTATTCGGAGGGTTTATGGAGTGGTATCAAGCAGAAAAAGAAGCGCGGATCACATTAGACGGTAAGAGGTTAATTGTTCGGACAGAGCCTTCCGCCGTAATTAATCCTGTGCCCTTGAGTCAACAACAACTACAGGAGATGATTACAAAGGCTAATGAAGCTGTAGATCCATCTCAATTTTCACAAATAAGAACTCACTTCCGCCCAGACTTTACGGATACTTTGATTAATAAAATCATTCAGCAAAATGGAGTAAGGATTAGTGAGCTGTTTAATAGTAAGCCAAATATCCAGTATCGAAGTAACAACGAAGCAATTATTACCCAAACTGAAATCGTAGCTAATGGATATCTTGATCGCTATTTAACGCTTACAAGGTTAGATAATAAATGGAAAGTAACAGACATTCAATTTCGTATCTCTTCCTTCTAAGCTAGAACATTGCTTTTTGTTAGAGACCTCCAATGTGGCGGTCTCTTTTTGGGTGAGCTAGCATGGGAGAGTGAAAGCTGACTTTAATCGTGCTCCACATGCAAAATAAGCTTACTTCAATTATGTGGGAATCAAAGGCTCATTTTTCATTTCTAGAATATACTCTTTCATTACATAATCTCTACCACCATGCTTTTCGTACCAATCTTTGATACGTTTGAGATGCTCTGTATCACTTCTGACGTTTGCTTCTATTTCCTCATATTTCTCGTGGCTGTCGTATTCCCAAATAGCAAAAATTTCAGTGTTTGCTTGATCATGAGGAACCATCCACCTCCCTACCAGCCGAGCGCCATGCTTAAGCTGATTAGGTAAATTGGTCTCGTGAAAAAGAGCGTTTAGAATATCAACAAATTCGTTTTTTACGATATAAAATTTCCGTCTGTAGAACACATTCTCCACACCTATCATCATGTATCTGTATCCACAGTAACGTAGTGAACCTCTTTGTTCATTATTGTATAATCAATAATTGCAGATTTCCTAATAACCCTTTGATAACAAATCATATCCAATATCTAGTATAATGGATAGATCTATAATAAGTCTATGTAGCCTATGCGCTATTTACGTTTATGAAGAAAAGGAGTGTGTGTAATGTGAGTCCAGATTTATCCTCATCCAAGATTAAACAATTGAGCTTAGCTGAAGCAAAGGAAATTGCTTTGTGGCAGTACGAACATCCGTATTCTCTATATAATCTGTCCGAGGATCCAGAGGATATAGATGAACTCATGGATGGCTCCTACTATTCTGTAAGAAACTTAGAAGATAAGCTAATTGGTTTTTTTTGCTACGGTCAAAGTGCTCAAGTACCAGCTGGTATCAGAGAAGGGAAGTATTTGGATCATACTGCTCTGGATATTGGACTTGGAATGAAGCCCAATCTTACAGGAAGAGGTTTGGGGAGCAGCTTCTTATCTGTTGGCTTGGAGTTTGCTACAGGAATTAAAGAATTTCAGCGTTTTAGATTAAGTGTGGCTGCTTTTAACCGAAGAGCTACATCATTGTATGAAAAAACAGGGTTTAAGCCTATAGATACTTTTACTAATCCTTATAAAGGAGAAAACATGGAATTTATGATTATGGAAAAAAAGAAGGAGTAACACTATGAAACCTGTAAAAATACATATGTCACCATTCATCCATGAGCCGCTTTATCCATCTGTGGAATGGTTGCCTTGGGAAGAAGCTTTATTTCACTCAAAATACCTTAGGAGATTAAAGCATCTAGCTCATTTTGGAGTAGGTTCACTTCTATCTCCAGTTGTTCACTCTCGTTTTGAACATACCGTAGGCGTTTGGAAGCTTGCCGCCATCTTTTTTCCAGATGATCTGATGCTTAGAGCTGCGGCAATTTTACACGATGTAGGGCACTTACCTTTTTCTCATTCAGTAGAAAAGACATTGGGATTTAACCATCATGATTTAACTGAAGAGTATATCAAAAGCCCAGAGATTGAAACGATTCTAGCCAGGGCCTCTCTATCCTCAGATGACATTATTGACTACCTTAATGCAGAGACACCATTAACGGGTACAAATGAAGTAATGGGAATAGATCATTTAGATAGCTTCTTTCGTGATACATATATGTTTGGAGGGATTACGGAAATACCTAGGCAGGTTCTAGAGAGAATATATTGTACCCCTCGTGGAATTGAAACAGATTTAGAGACAGGCATGTATCTGCTGGAGCTGGTTCTTCAAGATCATCAAACCTTCCTATCTCCAGAGCTCCTTGCGGCGGACAGACTATTAGCAGAAGCGATAAAAGAACACTTTTTGGTATCCAAAGATTCTAAGGCTAAATTCCCTTTTTTAACGGACGATGATTTACTCATTGAGCTTAAAAAGTCACCTGCACCTAAAACGAGGAATATAATTGAACTTCTTACGAAAAGACCATTTGATATGGAAATAAACAATGAGATCACAGGAAAAGGGATCCCTTTTGGTATACGGAAAATTTACAGTAAGACGCCTCTGATCGAAGGTAAGGTGTTAGGTAAGATGGAAGAGGCGCAGGGTGTCATTAGAGCACTTAATGAGCTTAAGAGAGAGTACGAAATTATATACCCCCTCTGTAGTAACTAGTAATACGGGGCTATTCCAAAAAGCCACTAAACAATGACTTTTGGAGATAGCCCAAAATGTATTTCGTTAGATTCTATCTTTTGGAGAGCTCTTAGAAGCCGGATCGATGATGTTGCCCCCAGGTCCAGCAACAAATTTTTCTGAATGATATACCTGCTGAAGTGGACGATGATCAGTATAACAAAATGATTAGAGGAAAAGGGCAATTCATGAAGAAAATATAAAATGTGAAAAAAGGTGATTTCATGGAACTTTTAGATAGTAAAAAAATAGCCTCCAAGTGGGGTGTTGAAGTTAACAGCATTAAAGAACTCTCAGAAAGAGTAACACTTATTACGACAAAAAACGGACAAGACTTTATTTTGAAGAAAAAAGGTAGTATTGAACATTTTAAAAGGGAGCTTAAATTGTTAAACCATTTAAAGCAAGAGGGGCTGCCAATACAATATCCCTTACAAGATAATAACAAGGACTATATTGTAGCATTCCAAGGAGATAATTATTGTCTATATAGCTTTCTAGAAGGGACGACCTATAGTTCTCAAGATAGCTTACAAAACTCCATAATTCCTCAGCTTTATGGTCAAGCTATAGCTACTTTAAATAAAGCTATGGAAAACGTAAATTTTGAAGGAGAATTTGAGAGCAAAGACTTGTATCAAATGGTGTACGGATTTGCTATAGATCGGATTTTAAAGACAGATGGTAGAAGCCAGCTGGGTGACATTTATCAAGACTTAGAAGGAGAATTCAAAAAGGCTGTACAAGTCTTACCCAAACAACTTATTCACAGAGATCCTCATATCCATAACTTCATTTGGAACAAGGATAAGTTAGAGGGTGTTATTGATTTTGATTTGGTAGAAGTAAATGTTCGTATTTTTGACCTTTGTTATTGTTCTACTAGTGTACTGAGTGAAGTGTTTTCAAATGAAGATTTAAGAAATGGTTGGATTCATTTTGTAGGGAATCTAGTGTGTCAATATCATAGGTATAACCGATTAACAGACGAAGAACTAGAGTCAATCTGGCTTGTAATGCTAGGTATTCAAACAGTATTTATGGCTTACTTTTCTAATTACAAAGATATCTTTGAAGTAAATAAAGCTATGTTTTTGTGGATATTTGAAAATAAGCTACGCCTAGAAAATGAATGGCAATCAGGGAGGAATTCATGTGAATCCAGCTAACCCATTACTAGAAACATTTAGACAGTCAAGCTATCAACTCTCCAATCACGGCAAACGCAATGTACAGGTTTTAAAAGAAGCCTTTGAACAGATTGACGGTGAAGTATCAAGTGATATGTACGGTAGAGGACAAATCATAGAAGAGTTTCAGGAGAAAATGGCTGCTTTTCTGGGTAAGGAGCAAGCTGTGTTTTTCCCAAGTGGAACGATGGCCCAGCAGATTTCTATGCGTATATGGTGTGATGAAAAAAATATACATCAAGTAGCCTATCATCCGTTATCTCATCTAGAAATTCACGAACAGGATGGGCTGAAGAAGCTACACAATATTAAAACCATTCTGCTTGCTGACAAGACCCGTGTTATAGAGCTTGAAGATATTATAAAGATGAAAGAGGATGTCGCCTGTATCCTGTTGGAGCTGCCGCAACGGGAAATTGGGGGACAATTACCTAGCTTTGAAACACTTGAACGCATATCAGAGTACTGTGCAGAGCAAGGAATTAAGCTGCATTTAGATGGGGCCCGCTTACTAGAAGTGCTTCCATACTACCAAAAAACTGTAACAGAGGTTTGTGCACTTTTTGATAGTGTGTACATGTCCTTCTATAAAGGAATTGGTGGAGTGGCAGGCGCTATATTAGCAGGAGAGCAGGGTTTCATTGAACAGTCTAAGATATGGAAGACACGACATGGAGGCGATTTAATCAGTCTCTACCCCTATATTATTCCAGCAGATTACTATTTCGAGAAGCGCTCTAGCAAGATGTACCAGTATTATGAAGGTGCTAAGGAATTGGCAGCACTTTTTAATTCCTGTACAGGTATTTCTACCCTTCCACTTGTTCCTGTATCTAACATGTTTCATGTTCACTTCCTTCAGCCGCTTGAGCAAGTGAAGACAATACTTATTGAGGTTCAACAACAAACAGGGATCGGGGTATCACACTATCTCAAGGAATTGGATGAGGAGTCATGTTCATTTGAGGTGAATATAGGTGATCAGTATGAGAACATCCCTAAAGAATTACTCTTTGAAGCTATTAAAGTGCTTGATGAGAATATGAATTCCATCTAGGAAAAAAGGAGGGAGTAAGTATCATTATAGTTTCCAGTATAATCTTTGGGTACACTTTGGTAACAAGTATCAAGATAAATCCAGAAGGAGATTGAAAACGAGATAGACTCTGTTTATGTTCGTGTTAAAGATCTGAAAGCAGATTGAATTTCTTCATGCTGATGGGGTAGAGGTGGAGGAAAGCTTGATTGCGAATATTATACTCCAGAAAATTTGATTTAACTTGACACAGTGAGTTATGCTGTTAAAAAAAGGAGGTATCCCCATGAAAGAACTAACCGAGATCTATCCGTTATGGGTCAAAGCATGGAATGAAGATATCAATGTATTAGATGAAATAACGTCTCCAGATTGTATTGTACATCAAACAAGAACTGATGGAAAATCTTCTACTGAGTTAACAGGAAAAGATGCATTAAAAGGGATCATTCAGGATGGCTGTGCCTTCTTTGATGACGTGGTAATGTCTATTGAAGTAGGTCCTATCGTAGCTGATCCATATGTATCGGCACGTTGGAGGTTTACCGGGAAGTACAAAGGTGGAATGAATGGTGCTCAAGCAGATATTGGGGAAGAGGTTAGCTTCCATGGCATGGATATTTTTCTAGTCAATGATGGCAAGATAAAGGAGTATTGGGTTTCCTCTGATGGAATACACCTTCTGGTACAACTTAAAATGTTTTGAGCGTTTTACAAATCCCTTTAGATTTAGTATCTAAGGGATTTTTTCTGTACAGAATTAAACCAATCAAAAGGCTTTAAGGGTTGGCTAATCAAAACATTGAATGTAGTAGAGAAGGCAAAAAAAACCTTTGGATAGTATTATCTAAAGGGTTTTTTAGATTTTGCCGAGACATAATGGCAAGCCATTCCAAGCAACAAAAATTTAAAAAATTCAAAAACAACTACCATACAAGTATTTTAGTATGGTAGTATGTAAGTAGCGAGGAGGTGAAAGAGGGTGTTGAACACAGAACTGAAAAAGAATTTTCCAAGCTACTCTACTAGAGATCAAGTCTATGAGATCCTCAAAGAGAATATTCTATCCCTTAAGCTAGCGCCTGGTCGAGTGATCTCCGAAAAGGAGATGTCCGAGCTGTTAGAGGTAAGTAGAACACCGGTCAGAGAAGCGTTTGTTAGGCTAGCACAGGAAGAATTGCTAGAAATCTACCCACAAAGAGGGACGGCCATTTCATTAATTGATTTACATTACGTTGAAGAAGCTAGATTCCTTAGAGAGCATCTAGAAAGAGCTATTGTGAAGTTGGCTTGTAAGCGTTTTTCTGAAGATCACCTTCTTCGTTTGGAAGGAAACATAGCGATGCTTGAGCTATGCGTGAAGGAGAAAAACTATACAAAGCTGTTTGAACTAGATGAAGAGTTTCATTTCACATTGGCTAGTGGCTGTGACAAGGAACGCATGTGGAACGTCATTCAGCAAATGAGTGGAGACCTGAAGCGAATTCGTATGCTGAGCTTGGTCGCCGAGTACAACTGGGATTTAATTCTTTCGCAGCATAAGGAAATTGTAGCAGCGATAAAAGAAGGAAATGAAGCAAAGGCTGATCAAGTCATGGAACATCATTTGAAAAAACTAACGTTTGAACAGGAGAGTCTTAAAAATGAATATCCGCATTTCTTTAAATAAAGTCAATGCGGATATTTATTTAAAGCCCATCCGAGTAAACGATTTCATAATTACTGAATCATAGTTGCCAAATAAAATCTAGGGGGATTTGCAGTGAAAATAAAACAATGGATCATGGTAGTGTTACTTGTTGGAGCTGTTTTGAGTCTGGTAGCATGCTCACAGTCATCAGGTGGTGACGGAAATGAAAGCGCATCCAATGGAACAGTATACAGTCTTAAGGTTGGTACTGCTTTGACGGCATCGGATCCTATTTATCAAGGTCTTGAAGCGTTCAAAGAAAGAGTAGAGGAAAGAACTGATAATCATGTTCGCATTGAGATTTTTGGTAGTGGGTCATTAGGTGAGGATAACGATATTATCGAGCAGGCGAAGATTGGTAGTAACGTAGCCGTTATTGTTGACTCAGCAAGGCTAGCAGAAATGGTTCCTGAGATTGGAATCCTAACAGCGCCATACATTGTGGATAGCTTTGAGGAAGCAAACACAGTTGTTCAATCAGATTTGTTTGGTGGTTGGGTCGATCAGCTTGCTGAAAGCCATAACCTTCAGGTTCTCTCTTTCAATTGGTATCAGGGTGAGCGTCATCTGTTAACGAAAAAAGAAATCCAATCTCCAGAGGATCTTAGAGGTGTTCAATTAAGAACTCCTGGTTCCCCAATCTGGTTAGAATCAATCAGAGCGATGGGAGCGAGTCCAACAGGAATGCCTTGGTCTGAGGTGTACCCAGCTATCCAGCAAGGAGTTATAGATGGAGCAGAGGCTCAGCATCCGGCTACATACGGGGCAAAGCTGCATGAGGTTGTGACCCATATTTCCAAAACGAGACACTTTCAACTAGTGACAGGAATTGTAGCTGGAGCTAACTGGATGAATCAGCTGCCTGAGGAATATCAGGAAATTATTTATGAAGAAGCAGCTAAAGCAGGCGAAGAAGCGTCTCTTCAGACGGTAGAGAAGCTAGAGGAATTTGAGCAAAGTATGCTGGATGAAAGTAATGTAGAAATTCACGATGTAGATATTGACTTATTCAAAGCAGCAACAGAAGTGGTATATGAGAAATTTGATGGGTTTATGGAGCTGCGTGAAGAAATCAACAATATTTTAGGGAAATAGTGAGTGATCAATCATGTTAAAAAAAATTGCCCAAGGGTACACAAAGTTCGAAGATTTCCTGACTAACTCTTTAATGATTGGTATCGTAGTATTTGTGTTTTTGGCATCAGTGATGAGGTGGATAGGCTCACCTATCCCTTGGTCCATTGAATTTGCTCAGCTCTTATTTGTTTGGGTGATCTTTCTAGGAGCAAATCGTGCTTTACGCGAGGACAGGCATGTAGGTGTTGATTTTTTTGTTAATCAGCTTCCCTTTAAAGTGAAAACAATTATTGAGATCATTATGATTGTGCTGATCATGGCCTTCCTTGTCTTTTTAGCTTATTCGGGGTCTTCTCTAAGCTTAGAGAATTCATCAAGACTAATTAATAATCTAGGGCTGAGCTATTCCATTGTAACCATTTCTGTTCCTATGGGCAGTCTCTTAATGCTGATTACTTTCATTGGTAAATTAAAAGGGAAAATTGTTTTGTTGAAAAAACCAGTAGATGAAAGAAGGGAGGGGTAGGAGATGGTTCTAGTCGCAACGATATTCGCCATATTGCTTATTCTTAATATGCCAGTAGCTTTCGCCATTGGGATATCCAGCTTAGCTTTCTTCATCGTCTCTCCTAACCTCCCTGTGGAGGTAGCTGTTCAGCGAATGGTTGCAGGGACACAATCCTTTCCTTTGCTAGCCGTTCCATTCTTTATTTTAGCGGGGAACTTAATGAATTCTTCGGGCATTACCAAAAGGCTTCTCCGTTTTGCCAGTGCGCTAACCGGGCATTTAGTCGGGAGTCTTGCGCATGTTGCGATTGTTTTAAGTACAGTCATGGGGGGTGTTTCTGGATCAGCTAATGCAGACGCGGCTATGCAAAGTAGAGTTCTTGGTCCTCAGATGCTAGCTAGAGGGTATTCTGGTGGATACTCCTCAGGTGTTATTGCTGTGAGTTCATTGATTACGGCTACCCTGCCACCAAGTATTGGTTTAATTCTTTTTGGGTTTGTTGGTGAGGTCTCCATTGGTCGACTGTTTCTAGCCGGAATTGTTCCAGGAATCATGATGATGTTTTTCTTAATGATTGTGGCGTACCTTGTGGCTAAACGCAATGGCTACGATCAGGACGTAGAGATAAAAAGAGCCAGCTTCAAAGAGGTTCTTACCACTTTCAAGGAAAGTATATGGGCTCTGTTGTTCCCAGTTATCCTCGTTGTGGGTATACGCTTTGGCCTGTTTACAGCCTCTGAGGCTGGAGCGTTTGCTGTTGTGTATGCTCTGTTCATTGGATTTGTTGTGTACAAAGAGTTAAATTGGAAGAACTTTAAGGAATCACTTAGTCAATCGGTAACGGACAACGCAGCCATTTTACTTATTATCTCAGCTTCATCTATTTTAGGTTTCCTCATTACTTATGAAAGGCTGCCACAGGATGCCGCAGAGCTACTGTTAGGAATTACAGAAAACCCGACACTGCTCCTGTTCTTAATTCTGTTTTTCCTGCTGGTCATCGGAATGTTTATTGAATCAACCGTACTTGTGCTATTACTGACACCGATCTTCTTACCGATAGTCACACAGGTTGGTGTTGATCCTGTACATTTTGGAATTATTATGATGACCATCGTTACATTTGGGGGAATGACACCACCGGTTGGTGTTACGATGTACACCGTATGCTCTATTATGAAGGTCCCAGTAGAGCATTATGTGAAGGAAGCTATCCCGTTCATGATCGGTATCTTTGTCCTAGTGGCGGTACTGACGCTGTTCCCTGGGATTGTCTTGTTTATCCCTAATCTATTTATGTAGTAGACAAGGTATTTCATTGTTTTTGTGGATGATAACATCATAGAGTTCGGTTCAGTTGAAAAGTTTAAAAGAACAAGCTCCTCTTTTAGTAGAAAAGAAAGGAGATAGACATGAAAGCTTTTTTGGACGATCATTTTTTACTTGGAACAAAAACAGCAGAGACGCTATATCATCAGTTTGCTAAGGATATGCCTATTTTTGATTACCACTGCCACCTTTCCGCCAAGGAAATAGCAGAGAACAAAGCGTTCTCCGATCTGACCGATATTTGGTTGAAGGATGATCATTATAAATGGAGGCTTATGCGTAGTCACGGTGTAGATGAGAAGTGGATTACGGGAGAAGCTCCAGCAAAGGAAAAGTATCTAAAGTGGGTAGACACGGTTCAATATGCCCTAGGCAATCCGTTGTATCATTGGACTCATTTAGAGCTCCAACGATATTTTGGAATCACTGATCCGCTGACCATGCAGACGGCCGAACAAGTATGGACAACGTGTAATCAGCTTCTACAATCAGAAGACTTTAGACCGCAGGAGTTAATGAAGCGTTCTAATGTACGTACTATTTGTACAACGGACGATCCACTGGATAGCTTGGAATATCATAAGCAGCTTAAGGAACAGCCAAATTTTGAGATTGAAGTTCTTCCCACCTTTAGACCGGATGGGGCTCTCATGATTGAAAATAAGGAATTTAATCAGTGGATTGAAGAACTAGAGAGCCTAACAGAAACGAGTATTACTAGCCTTGAAGATCTGGTGGCTGGATTAGAAGAAAGGGTTGTTTACTTCCATGAAGTGGGCTGTCGTTTGTCGGATCACGGTCTAGATTCTAGCTTTTATTTAGAGTCTAGTGAGGCAGAGGTCAATGAGATTTTTCAAAAAGGAAGGGACGGTCAAGCGCTAACTAGGGAGGAAATTATTCAGTATAAAACAGGAGTCATGAAGGCATTAGGCTCGCTGTACGCCAAATATGATTGGGCCATGCAGTTGCATATTGGTGCACTACGGAGAGTGAACTCTAAAATGACGAAATTAGCAGGTCCGAATACCGGTTTCGATTCGATTGCGGACTTTACCTATGCTGAGGATCTAGGCAAGCTCTTAGATGCTCTTGATTCTAGTGACTCCCTTCCCAAGACGATCATTTATAATCTAAATCCTAGGGACAACTATATGATAGCTTCCATGATCGGTAACTTCCAAAGTGATATTCCTGGAAAAATCCAATTCGGAACGGCATGGTGGTTTAACGATCAACGAGACGGGATGGAGGATCAGCTGAAGGTACTAGCCAATTGTGGTTTGCTAGCAAATTTTGTGGGGATGCTTACAGATTCTAGGAGTTTCCTTTCCTATACTAGACATGAGTATTTCCGTAGGATCCTGTGTAACCTCCTTGGGGCTTGGGTAGAAAACGGAGAGTTCCCAGCAGATATGAAAATACTAGAAAAAGTAATTAGAGATATTTGCTACAACAATATTTATGCTTATTTAAAGACACCTGAAAGGCTGGAGAATTCGATCATTGGAAATCATTAGAACGGAGAAAAAGAGGGGGCTTACCCCTCTTTTTCCTTTGAAAAATCAATAACTCTTATCGGGTTCCCTGAGTTATCCTTAAAGATGGCATAACGCCCAGGAGGGATATCGAAAGGGTCCTTAATAAACTCTACACTCTCTTTTTTTTCTGCAAAAAATTCGTCCACACTATCCACCAAAAACACACCACCAGCAGAAAGGTTTTCTATTTCATCATGCTCAAGCATTACTTGTACGTCGGAGTCTGGTAAATGGATAGCAATGGTATGATCTCCTTCACGCCAAGCCTCCTCGAAGCCCAATACTTCACGATAGTAAACTAACGCCTCTTTAAGATTCTTAACAGGATGATACAAAAAAACTAGCTTCATCTTTACTCACCTCTTCTGTTTTACTGTTACTTTCAGAATTTACTTCACCTAAATATGATATTTCTGTAATTAATTTATGTAATACATAATTAGATTACGTAAATCATAAAATATTTACGCTTAGTTGTCAATATGGTAAAATAGCCATATGAAAGAATGGATACCAATACCGGGAACGAGTAAAGATACTTTAATTAAAGCAGCGTTGGAGGAATTTAGTTCAAAAGGCTACAAAGGTGTTAACATTACAGAATTAGCTGAAAAAGCAAAAATGACGACTGGAGCCGTATATCATCATTTTGGTTCAAAAGCGAAGCTCTATGAAGTAGTACGAGCAGAAATGGAACAAAGAATTGTGGATAGAATGGAGGGAGCAGCTTCTTTATTTGATCAGAAGGATCAGGCTTTGAAGGCCGCGCTACTGACTGGCTTAGCCTTTGTAGTAAAACAGGATATCTGTAAGCTAATTGGTGAAGAGACACCGACAAAGCGGAAGGATAAAATTGAAATCTTTCTTGGCGAGCTTAGTGAGGACACGAAGGGATTACCGATTGAAATAATTCTCATGTCCTCTTGGAGAGCCATTCTTAATGCCATTTCTAATCAGGAAATTTCTCCTGAGCAGGCAAAGGGTTTAATTGAATGGGTATTTGAAAAAGGAATCTATTAAGTTGGAAAAATAATAATAAAGCTCTAATAAAAAATAAATACGAGACGCTCTAAAAAAATTTAAAAGCTCATATCCAAAGCAGTGCTATCTCCCATATAAGAGTGGAGAGTAGCGCTGCTTTTTATTGGATTAACTTTCTGATATGCAGAAAAAGTCGCTTAATAGTGTGGGTTAATGTTGGATTAAGTCGAAATTGTTCAGAATTTGCTCAGAGCTAAAGATTAGGATAAAAAGTAACAATATGCTTGAACTGGAACTAAAGCAGACAGCGATCATTTTCATTTTTCAACGAAAATGATCTTTGAAATTCTACATAAAAACACTACATACATAGGAATAGAACCTGCCAAGCTAATTGTTAAAATTAAAATAACTGATTGGAGGAAGAAAAGATGGGTTTTGGTTCAGCAGATAATCAGATTCATGTGGCTAATCGATGTGGGGAGAATATCTATGTCATCCCAATGCCAAATAAGGATTGGGTATGGGGGGACATTGGCTTTACGGTGCTAACCACTATTCTAACCTTCGGTGAGGCAGCGCCTGCTGCTGCAACAGCCATTAATAGTTTATCAAGACTGCAGAAAGCTATAACTTTAGTTAAATCAATACTTGGCAACCCATATGTAAAAGCAATAAAATACGCCGCATTAGAGTACAAGATTGCTAGAAATGGACTCCGAGAAGTGGAGACTGAAATACTTAGAAAGGCGGAGGCAGCTCGCAAAGAGATTATTACATTTCTTAAGAGCGAGGGAGCTTTGATTAAGCCTAATGAGTTCAAACAAGTATCGAATGAAAAAAACTACAATCCATTGAGAATGATTTCACCAAGCGGCTGGGGTGGACTGTTCGGAGCCTCTGATGCGGCCTTGTTTATTGCAACAGAATCCTTGTCACGCTTTGCCTTGTTTAATACAAATAGTGATTATTCATGGATCGTTGAGCCGAATATGGTTGTACGCTCAAAGTACGGACACATATGGGAATCAGCCAAATCCGAGGGTTACTATCGTTTCTCAGCATCAGATCGATTAGTAGAGGGACAGGATTTAAAGCCGAATGAATCGATCAGTTCACCAAATAAATCCTACGATTTTGTCTACCAGGAGGATGGGAATGCAGTAATCTATGAGCGAAGAAAACCAGATGGTGAAAAGGCGATTTGGGCTTCCGATACTTATGGAAAAGCAGCGTGGAGAACGTGTATGCAAGATGATGGGAATTTTGTTGTTTATGAAGCGGAAGGAAAGCCTGTCTGGGCTACGGATAAATGTGGCTATGATCCGATGTATGAAGGCTGTAGCCTTGTGATGCAGGACGATGGCAACCTTGTGATCTATAACAAGGATAACAAAGTGATTTGGGCAAGTGGAACGTATCGCTAGATTTTAGAGAGAAAGAGTGTGATCCAAATGCTTGAGTTGCAAGAGTTAATACAGGAGGATGAAAGCACACTTTTTCAACTATATGTGGCATCTAGAAAAGGTGAATTTGCGAATTTGGGGTGGTCTGAGTGTGAAATAGAGAATTTATTGCAGGTGCAATACACAGCTCAGCAAAACAGCTATCAACAATTATTTCCACAAGCTAAGATGGATATGGTTAAACATAAAAATATCCCAATTGGCAGAATGATTACGAATACTACACAACATGCTTTGCATCTAGTAGATATATTTATCATACCTGAATACAGAGGTAAGGAATTTGGAACGGCTTTATTAAGAATTTTGCAGGATAGAGCGAGCAAGCGAGCGCTACCTATTCAGTTGCAGGTATTAATGGGGAACCCTGCTCAGCGGTTGTATGAGCGTTGTGGCTTTTACGTGACGGCCGAACAGGCCCCCTCTTTAACCATGCAGTGGGAAGACAGGCAAACCACTAGGTAAAAAGATAAGAAAGGGGTCATCTAAGCTATGATTGAAGCATATATAGGTTTAATTGTACCCTGGGCGGGCAAATACCCCCCAGCTGGTTGGATGTTTTGCAACGGACAGGAGCTTTCAATAGAGTCTTACCAGACTCTATATAGCCTAATTGGTACATACTATGGTGGAAATGGAAAGACGACTTTCGCTTTACCCAACCTTAATGGACGTATACCAGTAGGAGTGAGTGTGGAAAAGACACCAGAAACAGCATACTCTTGGAGTACAACAGGTGGAAATGAAAGAATAGCCTTAACAGTACAGAATATGCCAGACCATACTCATCAAGCTACATCCACAGTCTCTGGGTTAACCGTTAGTGGGCTTAACGTTCAGTTTCCAGCTTCAACAGGTCCATCAAATACTGCTAGTCCTAGTGATCAAGCTAGTTTAGCTACGAGTCAAGGTGCTAGCATATATACGACAGGACAGCCAAATACGAATTTAAAGTCGGCAACTGTAACAGGCGGATCAATCGATGGACAAGTAACAACTAACGTCTCGCCTATGGGATATTCTACTCCTATAGACAATAGACAGCCTTATCTGGCTCTTAACTATATTATTTGCTACCTTGGACTATATCCATCAAGGTTTTAGAACATATACGACTTACCAAAATCATAGAGAGGAATGAAATTATGGAGGCATATCTTGGAACGATCGTAGCTTGGGCACCTAGCTATCCACCAAAGGGATGGTTATTTTGCGGAGGACAAATGCTTAAAATTAGGGACTACACAGCGTTATTTTCTTTGATTGGAACAACGTACGGCGGCAATGGTGATGATACGTTTGCATTACCAAATTTAAGTGGTCGCGTTGTAGTTGGAGCACATACTGGAGATGGAATGGGTGGAAGTTTGCCACCAGGTAACACATCATATAGGATCGGGGAAACAGGAGGGGCAAACTTTGTTACTCTTACGACTCAACAAATGCCAGCTCATACTCATCAGGCAACTACTTCAACCTCTGGGTTAAGCGTGAGCGGTCTAACTGTAAAGCTTCCAGCTTCTACGTCCGGAGCTAATACAGCTTCTCCTAGTAATGATGCCAGTCTTGCAACCAGTCAAGGCCCTATGGGACCAACACCTATTTATACAACTGGGCAGACAAATACCTATTTAAAGCCAGCTACAGTATCAGGAGGAACGATTAGCGGGACAGTAACAACAACTATTTCTCCTGCTGGTAGTTCTGCACCAACTCCTATAGATGTTCGACAGCCATATTCTGCGCTAAATTATATCATTTGTGTAGAAGGGTATTACCCACCTAGGCCAGAATAGTTGTTTGTTACTAAAATCGGGATAAAAATGACATTATTAGAAGATGTGATGGAGAGTATCATCAATATTCTAACTTCATATCTTAAGAAGCGAATATTGAACTCGGAGGTTAGAATGGCATGTCAAAAAACAAACGATATATAGTCAGTATTTGTCTTGTATTCTTGCTGTTTTTTCAGTGGCTTCCCTATACAGCCGCTAGTTTTACTCCGATTGAGCCAATGATTTCAGGTTCATATAATAGTATAGCTTATGGAAGTGGTAAATATGTCATCGTAGGAAATCTAGCTGATCCCCATTACTCATTTGATGGACATGATTGGAAGCCTATAGAGGACAATATTAGAGCACTCTATGTTACTTTTATCAACGATCAGTTCATTGCCGTTGGATCGGGCAATGAAATTCATACATCGGAGGATGGAATAACATGGGAATCAAGTTTCGTAAACTTACCTCCTTATTATGATGGCTTGCTTTCCATTCGTTCTGTAGTCTATGGAGATGCTGGATATGTAGCTGTCGGTGATAATGGACATAAGTACTTTTCAGTAGATGGGGAGTCGTGGAGTTATACTGGTCAAGGTATCGAAGTAGAAAATAGAATCCATTTTTATAGTGTTGTTTTTTCAGAGGGCCAATATATTACCGTTGGTACTGAAGGAGCAATTCATGCCTCTACTGACGGTGTAAATTGGATAGAGAGAGAAGTGCTTTCTAGCAAAATTTTAACTAGAGTATCCTATCTTAACAATCAATTTCATGTTGTTGGATTGGGTACCTACCTAACTTCACCAAATGGTACTGATTGGTATGAACAGCCGCTTCCAACGGAGGTTGAGTTTACGGTATTTTACGATATTGAATACGGTAGTAATCAGTACATCATTGTAGGTGCAAATGGAACAGTCATTACTTCTCAGGATGGAGAGGATTGGAACGTAGAGGACTCGGGTGTATCTTATTTGTTTACGGATGCTATTTATGTAAATGATGTATTTACATTAATGAGTATACCGAACCCTTGGGACCAGCCTAACACCATTATTCATTATATCCCAACGCCTTCAAATCCAACGTACACCGTGACGTATGATGGTAACGGGAACAGTGGAGGAAGTGTTCCCGTCGATAATGGAACGTATGAGACAGGCGCCACCGTGACGGTATTAGGTAACAGCGGAAGTTTGGTCTTAGAAGGCCATACATTTTCCGGCTGGAACACTCAATCCGATGGAAGTGGAACAGCTTATGCGGCAGAATCTACCTTCCCGATGGGAAGCGAGGATGTGACGCTGTATGCGAAATGGAACCTAGATACGTATACCGTAGAGTTTCACGTAGATGGGGGAAGCGCAGTCGTTTCTCAAACGGTAGTACATGGAGGGCAAGCAGTAGAGCCGAGTCCAGCCCCGTCAAAGGCGGGTCATACGTTTGACGGGTGGTATACAAGCGATGACATAGAATTTGATTTCAGCGAAGAAATTACAGGGGATATTACCCTCTATGCAAAATGGAATCCAGATCCAGTAGTGTATACCGTAACCTTTGAAGTAGATGGAGGAAGCGAAGTCCCTTCTCAAACCGTTGCTCATGGGGAACCGGCAAGTGAGCCAAATCCGGCTCCGGCAAAGGCGGGTCATACGTTTGGAGGGTGGTACACAAGCGATGACATAGAATTTGATTTCAGCGAAGAAATCACAGAGGATACTACTCTCTATGCAAAATGGAATCTAGATCCAGTAATGTATACCGTAACCTTTGAAGTGTATGGAGGGAGCGAAGTCCCTTCCCAAAGTGTTGCTCATGGGGAACCGGCAATTGAGCCAAATCCGGCTCCTGCAAAGGAGGGTCATACGTTTGGAGGCTGGTACACAAGCAGCGACATAGAATTCGATTTCAACAATGAAATCATAGAGGATATAACCCTCTATGCAAAATGGAATCCGAATCCAGTAACGTATACCGTAGAGTTTGACGTAGACGGAGGAAGTGAAGTTACGTCTCAATCCGTGGCACACGGTGAGATGGCTACCAAGCCGGAAGACCCAACAAAGGAGAACCATACGTTTGGAGGCTGGTACACAAGCAGTGACATAGAATTCGATTTCAACAATGAAATCATAGAGGATATAATCCTCTATGCAAAATGGAATCCGAATCCAGTAATGTATACCGTAGAGTTTGACGTAGACGGAGGAAGTTTTGTTGCCTCTCAAACCGTAGCACACGGAGAGACGGCCACCAAGCCCGTAGACCCAACTAAGGTGAATTATACGTTTGATGGGTGGTATACAAGCGGTAACATAGAATTTGATTTCAGCAATGCTATCACATCAAACACGATCCTCTATGCAAAGTGGACGCCGGAGCAGCTCTCTGACAATGCAAGTTTAGGAGAACTAGGATTTTCAGGGGGAGAATTAGAACCTACCTTTGATCCAAATGTACTAGAATACACTGTTCATGCTGATGAGGATGTAAGCCATGTAGTTGTAACTCCAGTCATAGCTGAAACGGGTCCCACCATTACAGTAAACGGGAATCGTGTAGATTCAGGTGACGCTTATCCCGTACAGGTGGATTCTGGAGAAAATAAGATTACTATAATAGTAACAGCCCAAAATGGTAGAACGAGAACGTATACCATCACAGTAATGCGTGGAGAACAGCATCCAGTTCCACAAACATATACGGTTACGTACCACGGGAATAAGAATACAGCAGGTAGTGTTCCAGTAGACCATATAATCTACAAGGAAGGCGATACGGTTACGATACTTGGTAACACTGGTAACCTAGAGAGAGAAGGCTATACATTTACGGGGTGGAACACGCAGCCAGACGGAAATGGACTTAATTACGTGGCAGGCGATTTGTTTCAAATTGAAGGAGATATAATTCTGTATGCCAAGTGGAAGGATTCTACATCTGGTGGTGATGGAGAGGGTGGAGAAACGCCAGGAACGAATCCAAATCCAGGGCCATCGCCTGAAGCACCAAACCCTAGCCCAACACCAGGAACGCCAAGCCCAACCCCGCCAAGTACAGAACTCATTACTGTACCAGTTGAAATAGGGAATGTAGGGTCAGGCTCCATCGTAGCTCAAACACCGATTACACGGACGCAGGATTCTCGAGGTCATGTAAAAGACAGTATTGTCCTGACTCCTGATCATACGAAGGAAGTCATTCAAAGTATGGCTAATGCAGGGCAACAAGTAGCCCGTATCGTGATTCCAGATGATAAGGACATTGTTTCTGAAGTTTCTCTGGAAATGAAAAAAGGTGCCATCCAATCTTTAAGTGATGCAGGAATTCATCTTGAAATCTATACAGACAATGCAAGAATAATTATTCCGCATACATCCTTGAATCAGTTTGGTGACGATGTTTATTTCCGAGTCGTTCCTGTTAAAGAGAAAGTACAACAAAAAGAAATTGAATACAGAGCCAAAGTGGAGCAAATTGTTCGTGAAATTGCCCAGAATGATCATGTTCATGTGGTAGCCAGACCAATGACAATAGAAACCAACCTGCAAAGCAGACCAGTAACTATTATTCTGCCATTGCGTGATATTGAGCTGCCAACAGACGAACAAGAACTAGAGACGTTTCTAGCTGATTTGGTCGTTTATATTGAACATAGTGACGGAGAAAAAGAGCTAGCTCAAGGTGAAATCGTAGAGTATAAAAAAGGGCAGCTAGGGATTGAAATTGAGGTAGACAAGTTTAGTACCTTCACGATTTTACAGATGGAGGGCTGGGGAGAATACATGGATGGACTTTTCCATCAGGCATACATTCAAGGCTATACCGATGGAACCTTTAAGCCTCAGCATACAGTAACACGAGCTGAAATAGCTATGATGTTAGCCCGTCTATTGAATGAAAAAGGAGAGCAGGGAGTACGCTCCTCCTATCCTGACGTATCTGATACACATTGGGCTTTAGGAGCCATTGAGCGGATGAAACAGTTAGGCTACATGACAGGTGATAACAAAGAAAACTTTAATCCAAGCCATTCAATCACTCGTGCAGAAATGGCAATGATTATGGCTAGGTTTAAAGGATTAGAAGCCCGTCAAATAAATAAAGAGCTTCAAGCAAATTACTCGGATGTTCTTGAAAGCCATTGGGCAGCTCATTCCATTAAAGTAGCAACAGAAGCAGGAATCGTTAGAGGGTATGAGAATGGCACATACAGACCAAGCGAATACGTCACTCGTGCTGAGGCAGTAGCGATGCTAAATCGCCTGTTCGATCGAACCCCTCTATCTAATGTGACCGATTCCAGCTTCCCAGATGTCTCACCAACGCATTGGGCCTTTAAGGAGATTGAAGAAGCTGCAAAGGATCACTTACATTTAGAGGAATAAAGTAGAGTAGTAAAGTAGATAGTTTAGTTTTGGCTATTAGAGGAAACCCGCGGCGCACGTATCGTGTGATCAGTGGGTTTCTTTAATAGTTTCTAAAGTAGAAGTATTTTTCTAGTTTTTATGTCGACCCCTTGTTAGAGAAATTGTTCAGTATATGTTCAGAGCAAAGGATTAGAATAAAAAGAACAATAAATGGTTTTCAAAAATAGCCATAGCAGAAATCTATTTCTATGTAAATGAAGGGTTTTTATTAGCTAATTCAAATTTGAATACATAAAAGCATGTGTGGTGTGAAATCGTTTACTTGGTGGGATATGACATCAGGTTGGGGCCAAATAAAGATCGGGAGGTTAAGTAAATGGAATTGGATGTAGGAAAGGGAATGTATGTGACTAATCATTGTGAAGAAAATATCTATCTTCTACAGATGCCAAACAAGGACTGGGAGTGGTCAGATGTTGGCTTTGGAATGCTGTCTACCCTCTATTCTTTAGAAAGTACGTCAATGAGTACAATTACAGCGATTAATAGTCTTTCGAAGTTACAGACGGTGATTTTCACCGTAAAGAAGGCTCTTGGAAATCTGAGTAGAACAGTTCAAACAGTGGCTGTAACAAATAAGAGCATGGAAAGTACGGTCTCAACTGGAGGGAATGATACCTATAGAAAAGCGGCTGAAGCTAGGAGAGAGATTATTAAGTTCTTTGAGAGAGAAGGACTATTAATTCAGCCTCATGAGCATATGGAAGTGTCTAATAAAAAGAATGATAATCCAGTGCGAATATCTGGACCAAGCGATTGCAATAGTATTTTTGGATATTCAGAATCCACTTTGTTGATAGTAACAGAGTCATTGTCACGTATTTCTTTGCTTCGTACGAATAACGACTGGTCTTGGATCGTTGAACCGGGTATGATTATACGCTCAAAGGAAGCACATTTTTCGTTACCAGATAAGGAGGCAGGTTACTACCGCTTTTCTGCTTTTAACAAGCAACTGTTAGGTGTATAACAACCATAAGGAAGCATTACTTTATGAGTACAATATAACTGCTTTTAATTAGGCAAACCAGCTGTCCACCTTGTGTGTGATTAAATGGTTTGTCTTTTTTGCTGTGTAACATGTATGAATATGTAGAACGGGACTCTAGCCACAACCTTACCAAGCTGATTTCTGACTATTTTATTTTCCTTCTTATTGCACAATAAGATGAGCAATAGATAAGAAATTCTTGTGCTAGTAGTTTGCTATAGTTATGAGGAAAATTAACAGCATAATTGTTCCTCTATGTAGGCTTCTTTATTTCTTTTTCATAAATTTGTCCGTATGAAATCCGCTTAGAAATCCGTCTGTATATGTATAAAGCATTAATAATTAAATTTTTGTGAAAGGAGAGGTAGCACAAGTGCAATTACATGATATAGGGCTAGAAGCGAGAAAATTGTATGCATCTTTTATTCAATCTGTTGATGAATTTCGACCAGCCTTGTGGAGGTATTGTCTGCACTTAACCTCCAACGTTTGGGACGCGGAAGATTTGATGCAAGAAAGTTTGCTAAAGGCTTTTGCTTCATTAGGACAAATTAGACATTCCTATCTTCCAAAGTCATATTTGTTTCGTATTGCCTCCAATACATGGATCGATCAACACAGAAAAAAGCAGCCAATCCAAACCAATCTGTTACCTGAAAGCAACGATGAAGCAAATAATCTTCAACATGACTATAGTCTGCGTGTTTTTGAAGAGATTGAAATCCTACTAAGTTTCCTTACTCCACGACATGTCGTAGTGATTTTATTGATCGAAGTGTTTGATTTCTCTGCCAGTGAGGTAGCAGATATGCTGCAAACCACGGAGGGAGCTGTTCACGCCATGCTTTCAAGAGCAAGAACCAAACTTAAGTCCATCCATCAGGATGAAAGAGTTGAAAAAGGAGGGAGTTCAATAACAGAGGATAACCTATCTCTTATTTCGAGCTACGTGCAAGCCTTTCATCTTAAAGACCCGGCAAGGCTACTGGATTTATATGCGGAGCATGCGGAGATTCAACTGCTTAACACGGGCATCGTTAAAGGGAGAGATTCGATTAAGGCGACCTTAGATTGGTCATCCTACCCCGAGTCTTTCCATGCAGAGTGGAAATGGTTATGGGGAAAGCCTGTTGTTTTACTTATAGCTGATAGAGGGCAGCAACAAACCCTATGGAGAGCGCAAATCCTTGAATTTGAAGAAGGAAAAGTAGTGAAGGATAAAAACTATTTTTTCTGTAGGGAAGTCATGTTAGAGATAGCTAGTTATCTTCAAATATCCATTGATGCAGATACTAGATTGCATTATCAACAACCATGGAAATATTCAAATTCCTGTCCAATTGGTATCCGATTCACAGAAAACATAAGATAGAGAGGTGGATAAGCGTTTGACTACACAAACTAATGAAGAGAAGAAACCAGCTTTATTAACAGAAATACCGCAAAAAGCTGGGGGCCGAGAATGGTTAGGACTAGCTGTTCTTGCTTTACCTACCTTGCTTTTGTCCATAGATTTAAGTGTTCTTCATTTGGCATTGCCACAATTAAGTGCGGATCTTGGGGCAAATAGCACGGAGCTACTGTGGATCACTGACATCTATGGCTTTATGATCGCAGGTTTATTAATAACAATGGGTACTTTAGGTGATCGGATTGGTCGTCGAAAGCTACTGATGATTGGCGGGGCAGCGTTTGGGGTTGCTTCAGTATTGGCCGCGTATTCTACAAGCCCCACAATGCTAATAATTACTCGGGCACTAATGGGTATTGCTGGTGCAACACTCATGCCGTCGACTCTAGCTTTGATTAGCAACATGTTTACCGTCCCTAGACAGCGTGGGATAGCCATTGCTGTGTGGATGAGCTGCTTTATGGGAGGCATGGCATTTGGGCCAGTCGTCGGAGGGGTATTCATAGAGTTGTTTTGGTGGGGAGCAGCATTCCTGCTAGGGGTACCGATTATGCTCCTTCTTTTGGGAACAGCTCCATTTCTGTTGCCTGAGTTCCGTAATACCAAGGCCGGAAACCTGGACTTGATTAGTGTAGCTTTGTTACTTGCTACGATCCTACCCATTATTTACGGCCTTAAAGAGCTAGCTAGACATGGCTGGCAGGTTGGAGGCATTGCCGTTGCTATTACTGGGATTTGTTTCGGTTTGTTATTCTGTTATAGGCAAGTAAGACTCACACATCCTCTTCTAGATCTGAACCTATTCAGCAATCGTACCTTCAGTGCTGCTTTGGTTATCTCTCTAATCGTTGGAGCGGTTCAAGGGGGAATCCTTTTTTTAATGAATATGTACCTACAATTAGTGGAAGGTCTTTCACCTCTTATAGCGGGGCTGTGGCTAGTTCCTTCCTCCCTCGCAATGATTGCTGCTACGATGCTAGCTCCCTTTCTTGTCAAAAGGGTACGACCGGCTTATATCATCGCAGCTGGATTAATGACTTCCGCGATAGGGTACCAGATCCTAAGTCAGTTAGATATAAATGGAGGGCTTTCTGTTGCTATAATAGGTATCGTTATGGTTATGATGGGAGTAGGACCAATGGGAGCTTTATCCACAGATTTGATCGTTGGATCAGCTCCGCCTGAAAAGTCTGGTGCGGCAGCAGCTGTATCAGAGAGCGCCGCAGAGTTCGGTATTGCTTTGGGTATCGCTGCCCTAGGCAGTCTAGGTACGTCCATATACAGAAGCCAAATGCTTATTCCAGAGGGGGTTCCCGTTCAGTTCGCTGAGGCTGCTAGTGAGAGCATTATCAGTGTCGTGTCTATTGCTGATCAATTGGATGCTCCTTTAGGAACTATATTGATTGGAGTTGCTCGTGAAGCATTTACCAATGGATTGAATGCCTCAGCTCTTCTCAGTACTTTTATTTTTATTGCACTTGCCCTAGCTTCTATAATCTTTTTAAGGCATGTGAGTCCCAGCGGTGAAGTGTTACATGATCAGATGGACGAAAATCGAAATACGCAATCAGCAATAAAGTAGATAAGGCACTTTAAACTGGGTTACTAGTAGCCCTTATAAAAACATTTAAAAAAGCCTATAAATCATACAAAAAACAAAGGAGGAATTAATACTATGGTTATTATAGCAGGGAAACTATACATCGATCCTGAGCATAGGGCAAAATACCTTGAGAGCCTGGAGGAGCTCATCCGCCACTCGCGTTCCAAGAAGGGGTGTCTTGGATTTTATCTTGTACCTGATCCGATAGAAGCTGATTGTGTAAACCTATTCGAGCATTGGGAAACGGAGGGAGATTTGAGACGTCATCAAGCGACGACAAACACACCCAAACCTGTAACTCCTATCCTTAGTGAGACTGTTAAGAAATATGAAATTAGCGAATCAGGCCCGGTATTTCCTTAACCATGCCGTTTTATCTCATATAGCGAAATAATAGCAACTAAATCTATAGAAAGGAATGAATCAATCAGATTCATTCCTTTTAGAATAGGGAGTCAATAAAGCTTTATTGGTACAAAATCTCACTATACAATATTGCTATGAACAAGGTATGATGAAAAAATACAAAAGTCGCATAAAAAATGAATATTGAAGGGAGTTGCTTCGATGGCAGCTACAAAAAAATTAAAGATCTGTGATCAGGGACACAAGTATTATAAAAGCAGTGATTGCCCAACCTGTCCAACGTGTGAGAAAGAACGTAAGCCGGAGAGCGGGTTTCTATCCAAGCTTTCGTCACCTGCCCGAAACGCATTGATACATGTAGGAATTATTACCTTGCAGCAGCTAGCAGCGTATAGTGAAAAAGAAATTCTAAAACTACACGGAATAGGTCCAGCTTCACTACCTGTTCTTCGATCGTCTTTAGAGGAAGAAGGGCTGTACTTTAAGCAATAAATTAAAGAAAAGTTGACCCTCAATAGTATTTAATTTCTAAGTTATAAGGAGACATAATGAAAGAAACAATAACGGATTGGATCCTCGTTATCCTTTTTACGTATGTGTTTCTCAAACTCATTAGCTTTGTCGCTAATTCCCTATTTACGTCCACTGATTCTTTTTTTGTAGCTATCGCTTCACTTGCTGTCATTATGGTTAGCGTGATTTTAGCGATTATGTCGAAAAGATTTGTTCAGGATGTCTATCGCTCTCCTAATTAGACTGTGAAGATACGTCTTCAATAAATGAAAGGATCTTTAACCAAGTATCCTTCGCCGCTTTTGCATTCGCTTCCTTTGAGCCTCCAAAATCCATAATCATCCCCCCACCTACGTGGATATTAATGTTTGCAGGCATATTAGGAAGGGAGTATGGGTACGCCAAAAAGTGTCCAGCTTCCTTATATTGAAGGTGTTCTGTGTTAGGTAACTTCTCTTTGATAGGCATAGCAAATTCTGATGAAGGCCAACATTGATCCCGGTCCCCAGAAATGAGTAGCACTTGAGCTTTGATACTCTCCACTTTAATTCTAAATTCTTCAGGATCGTTCGTGAGCGACAGGCTTCTATTCCAAATTCCCAAGAAAGAAAAAGGCTTTTTCATCACCCAATTCAAAAACATAGACCCCATCATCTTTAGTGAATACCGAAATTTTAGATAAGGAAGAGCTTCTCCGTTAAATGACCATGCTGGAATGGGAGCGTAGACTGTATTCCTAAGTCCTGATGTCATATAGGAGCTAGGAGCACCAGCAATGACAGCGTTAAATTCATCGTAGATAGACGCTAAAAGTAAGGCTAATTCAGCGCCACGAGAGTAACCAATTAACGTAACCTTTTCAGAGCTATTAGTCCGTTGTTTTAGTAATTGAATGGAATTGTAAAAGTATTCTAGTGGGATATTCTCCAGATCCTTTGGGACACCCTCTTGATTAAAATAGGAGAGATCGAACACGTTGTAGCCTTTTGAGGCAAGTAGAGCTGCGGAGTGCTCTAGCCTATCCCCATCCGAACCTGCTAAAAGCACGACATTTGGATACGAACCTTCCCTTACTGGCCTATACAGAACACCAACCGTACCGTTTTCCCTAATTTCCTCTCTACTAACATTCTGTTTAAAGAAACGAGTAACCGTCGTCGTAGTAACAATCGTTTGATTAATCTGTAGAGAAAGCTGAATATGTAAGTCATCTGCCTTTGATTTGGTAAAGTAATCACCGTGTCTCTTACTCTCATGCTGCATAGACCAAAACAATCCTGATGAGTCGACTTCAGAGTATGTACCCTTCAGTGGTGCGGTGGTGGATAGATCCACATGACCTTGATCATCTGTTTCAAACATAGCGTTTGAGGTAAACGTATTGTTGTTTTCATCTTTCAAAGTGGCTAGCAGTGTAACCTGCTCATTAGGCTGACAGCCCGTAATGATGATACTAACCTCCTCGTCAATAAAGGAGTTTAATGGTGTAACTTGAACGTTTGGTTTTAATGCCATAATGAAATCCCCCTGCAACCTTCAATGTATGTTTTTCAACGTATCTATAGATAGTTTCTCATAGACAGAAGAATAATGAATCAGTCTCATGACGGATTTAAAGCAGATAGCCCGCTTATGGTGTATATTTGTAAAAAAAGGGAATGATCCTAGTGGGTACAGGTCATTCCCTTGTATCTTGTAGAATTGTATCCGTTAATAAGTTATAGATAGGACACACTTTTTAAGTTTTATATTTGATTCGCTTCTTAGTCGTTAAATTAATTCTTCTCAACAGTGTGTCAACGCAAATTATAGTTTAATTCTAACGTTACGAATCAGTAGCCACGCTGCAAACGCGGCGATAAGTGAGATCAGAACAGATAACACAGTTGGTAAGAGAATGGTAGAGAATAGATCGGTTTCCCAAATCCACTGAAATAAGAAAAATGATCCTAGAGCAATAGCGATGAAAATAAATCCTATAACCCATCCATAACGATAATATCCCATTCCAAGCAGTAAGCCAATAAAATGATAAACAAGGATTGAAGCAAAAAATACAAGGATTGTCGTCACCCAAGATTCACTGTAATTAAGGGCTTCATATAGTGGAGAATTCATTCCAGATAGGTCAATATGAACAGACTTAGATGAATCCTCAATCACGGCATCTGCCATCGTCGGGTTCACCAGTTCGGGTACAATGAGATGCTGAAGTAACGTTATGACAACGATAATGGCAATCGCTGTTACAGCAGTCAGTAAACTAGCCTTAATACTACTTGTAAAAATTTGTTTTCTTGTATAGCCATATTTCTTAAATGGTAAAAACACATATGGAATAAAGATTCCAGCAACAAACATAAAAATAGTTGTCGTATAGTACGTAAAAGGTAAAAAGCTACCAATCGACTGATCATATCTCCCCGCAAGCCACAGAAAGATAAGATGGGAGATAAGCATTGTCCCAAGGTACCACAATGACCAATTAAATAAATAGCCAAAAACATGTTTTGTTAAAGGGCGTTGTGTAAAAGTTGGCACCACTATTCCTCCTCTCTATCGTTGTCTGTCAAATGTATAAATAAATCCTGTAGCGAGACGCTACCTATTTCGATGTCCGCTTCTCTTGCCTCTTGCATTAATTCATCTGAAAGTGAACCAAATACCATGGCTGATTTTGTTGGACCGAGTTGATCTGTATTCAGAACACTTAAGCCCTGTGTTAAGTGATCAACAGCAGCCGCTTCTCCTGTGAGTGAAAAGCCCTTACTAATAATGTCGTCGTTACTTTCGTGAAGAAGGAGCTTCCCGTGGTCAATCATAATGATTTCTTCAAATAAGAAATCCATCTCAGAAACTAAATGTGTTGATATAAGAATGGTACGTGGGTGATTCGTGTGGTCATTGAGTAATTCTTTATAAAATTTAGTTCTAGTAGGTGCGTCCATGCCGAGATACACTTCATCAAAAATCGTGATGGGAGAGCGACTAGCTAGCCCAATGACAGCCTCCACTGCTGATTGCATTCCTTTTGACATTTTATAGATTTTTTTATTTAACGATAGCTTGAATGTCTTCGTAAGCTGTAAAGCATATTCCTTATCAAAATAGGGGTAGAAAGCTGCTGCTTCATCTAACAATTTTGATAGCTTGCGAGTTTCATACGATTGATCTTTCGTATAGTGAAAGCTAATCATTGGTGTTAAGGCTTCGTTTTCAAACAGGGCCTGGTCATTCAACATAATTGAACCAGATGTCGCCTGACGAAACGACGAAATCATTGACAGTAAGCTTGTTTTCCCAGAGCCGTTCCGGCCTAAGACCCCGTATATTTTCCCCAACTCAAGTGACATTGTAATACCCTGAACACCATAATCGGATCCGTACTTCAAAGTCACATCGTTAAGTTTAAGCATGCTAACCCCTCCTTTCTTTGAGTTGTTTAATTAAAGAGAATAATTCCTCTTCAGATATGCCCAGTTTGTCTGCTTCGAGTAAGACTTGTATAAGGTCATTTTCAATAAATGCTTGCTTGCGTTTTTTCATCAGTTTCTCTTTCGCTCCAGTGTTTACAAACATTCCAATCCCTCGCTTTTTATATAAAATCTCTTGCTCAACTAATTGATTCACACCTTTTGACACTGTAGCATGGTTGATCTTATAGAATTGGACAAGCTGATTTGTTGAAGGAGCTTGCTCCTCCTCTTTAAGATGGCCATTGACGATTTGATCTTCAATTAATTCACGAACTTGAATAAACAAAGGTTTGCCATTGTCTTTTAGCTGACTCAATTTTTATCACCTCACTCACCATAATGGTTATACGGTTATATACTTATGTGTATAACCATAAAGGTTATTTGTTTATCTGTCAAGACGAAAGAAATAAAAAATAGCAAGGGTATTACTTAAAAGTGTCATTGGACTAAGTGAATAAGGAGTTTCTAAGGTAAGCAAGATAAAAAATTGTATCCTTAACCTAAATTGTGTTGTAAAACATGTTTGACATGGAGAACAGCTTAGTATACGATTCAACTGTAAAAAGTTTTTTACATAGGACAAGGTGGTGAAGGTTGGATCTATGGAAAATAATATTAAAGAATTTAGAGAAAAGAAGAGTCTGTCACAGGGAAGACTTGCCGAGCTATGTCAGGTGAGCAGGCAGACGATTAATGCCATAGAGAACAACAAATACGATCCCAGCCTACAGCTGGCTTTTGATATGGCTCGGCATTTAGAGACAACTATGGAAGAATTGTTTAATCCTGCGTATAAGGATGGAGGAGAGATAGATGATGAATAAAAACAAAAAACCTATTGTGATGATTACTTTTCTTGTCGCTTGTGTTCTATTAGGGATAACGGTCTATCGATGGATACGTTATGATATCATAGATGGAGGGTCTATCTTTTTTAGTTTTATTGCTATATCCTATTTCATTAACGCTTTAAATTGGGGTGATCTAGAAGGAGGTAGCGGAAAGGATGATGAGCTTGCCCAGCATATTAAAACCCAGAGTGCTAGAATAGGCTATTATGTATTAATGGTGCTATCCGCCTTGGTTTTGTTCATCTCAGAGGGCGTTTCTAATCTGAACGATATTCAGAACTACCCCTTGATCATTGTTGTGGGACTTACCTTTATCGTTTCTCCAATTGTAGAGCTTTTTTATAGTAAAAAATTTAAGTAAACTTCACGATATAATAGAAAAGATCTATTACTTTTTACGTTTAATGGGGGATGGCTATGTATAAGTTCAGTAGAAGTGTTATGAACGGATTTTTTCATCTTTTAGGGGGAGGATTAAGGGCTTCAAACAAAACCAGGTTACCAAAACACCATAACGGCTATGTCGTTGTTTGTACTCATAGAACTTGGATCGATGTTGTTGCCTTAGGCATTGCCATGAAGCCTACTCCAATTTATTATATGGCTAAGAAAGAACTGTTTCAGACCAAGTTTACAAATTGGTTACTTTCATCCTTACATGCCTTTCCCGTAGATCGAGAAAATCCAGGACCAAGCACATTAAAAATTCCACAACGTTTACTGAAGTCAGGTAAAGTGGTAGGGATATTCCCTAGTGGAACACGGGCAAGTGAAAATACCGGTTTAAAAAGAGGAGCCTATGTCATTGCCAAACGGGCAGGTGTTCCTATCGTACCAGCGGTATATAGAGGGCCTACTTCGTTCAAAGAGCTACTAAAAAGAGATAAAATAAAAGTAAATTTTGGGGACCCGATTGACCTTAGTGATTACGATGCCAAAGAGGATGTTGAAGTAGTGCTCCAGAGGATACAAGCTGCTTTCTCTGATCTTGAAAAAGAAATGGAGCTGTCCCAAAATTAGGTTTCTAAGAGGCAGCTCATTGAAAAAACGATTTGTGAGATAGGGAAGCTTTTATTCATCCAGCCGTGATAAAATTCAAGGCTTTAGCACGATCTTAATAGCGTTGTCTTCATGCTCATTAAACAGGGTATATGCTTTTTCAGCATCATTTAGTGAAAGCTTGTGAGTAATAATATCTGTTGGATCAAACTCATTTTTTGTCATCTTCTCGTATAGCATAGGCAGTAGAGGAATAACGGGTGCTTGCCCCATCTTCAGGGTAACATTTCTAGTGAAAAAAGCGCCTAAAGGAAACAGATTATAATTCCCACCGTATACCCCTGTAAGTTGGTAGGTTCCAGCTTTTCGTACAGCTTTAGTGGCGATTTGTATAGGACCTAAAGTGCCTCCTTGAAGCTTTAGCTTCTGCTCCACGAACTCCAAGGGGGACTTTTTACCGTCCATTCCCACACAATCAATGACCACATCAGCACCGCCCTGAGTGATCTCCTTCAAATGCTCTCCCATGTCATCAAACTTTGTAAAGTCGAAGGTCTCGACATGATTGGTTACCTTGGCATGCTCTAAACGATAATCTACATAATCAACGGCGATCACTCTTTTAGCCCCCAACATCCAAGCAAACTTTTGTGCCATTAGACCAACTGGACCACAGCCTAGGATAATGACCGTATCCCCTTCTTTTACCCCTCCGTGAATAACACTCCAGTATGCCGTAGGAATCACATCAGATAAGAGAAGCAAAGATTCATCCTCCAATTCACATGAATCAGGGATACGAAATGGGGTGAAGTTGCCAAAAGGAACTCTCAAATACTCAGCCTGACCCCCGGGGTAATTGCCGAACTTCTCAGCATAACCAAAATATCCGCCTGAATCATAGTGTGGATTAGAGTTGTCACATTGGCTAGTTAGATCGTGCTGACAATAATGACAATGACCACATGCTACGTTAAAAGGAATTACAACACGGTCTCCTTTTTTAATACTGGTTACCTCTGATCCAACCTCTTCCACGATACCCATAGGTTCGTGACCAATAATATAACCTTTTGGTAAGGGCATATTTCCTTGATACAAATGAAGATCAGAGCCACAAATGGTGGTCGAGGTGATTTTTACAATGAGATCGTCTTTCTTTTCTATTTTTGGATCAGGAACCTTTGATACACTTACCTGTTTAGGCCCTTGATACGTAACAGCTTTCATCGACTTACCTCCTACTTTCCTTTGGTAATGTTCGCCATAATTTCTTTTATCGTTCCCCAATGTATCTACTCTATACGGTGGGAAGAATATGCTATAATTTGGAGTATAAGAAGATGGAATACTAGTTACATCTCTTTTGGCAAACGTGAAGGAGGAATACATAAATGGGAGTGAAAAATGAATGGACAGCAAGTAGAATTGCGATTAGGCTTGCCATCCTATTTATAGGTGCTGTTGTCATATGGAGGCTGGTTGGCTTGCTTAACGAAAGCTTCTTTGGGACAGAATATAATCGCATGGAACACTTCATTATGGCTAGTATTACAGTTATATTGAGTCTCCTATTAATTGAAGTGGTGCGAAGGATGGATCAGGTTTCTTGGAAACAGCTTGGACAAGGCCAGCTTCGTTCGAATGTCTCTTCATTTTTATTTGGTTTTCTTCTATGGGCAATCCCCGCAGGTATAGGTTTAGCTATTTGTATAGGACTTGGTTGGGTTGAAATAACGGTTCAATCAGACTTTAGTTACATACTCATGAGTATTGTTATTCTATTGGTTACCGTATTTTTAATAGAAGCTTTACCTGAAGAATTTCTTTTTAGAGGAATCATGTACAAGTATTTAAATGTTCTGTTTCCCCAATGGGCGACAATTCTGCTACAAGGGCTTATTTTTACCCTATTTGCTTTTTTGATCGGAGCCATGTATTCGTTAGAACAGCTTCAATTCATCCCTTTCTTTGGCTTACTATTAGGGTGCCTTAGAGCTTTTACAGGCAATGTTTGGGCAGCTATAGGCTTCCATGTTGCTATTATGACGGCGACCCAGATTTTGGGTCCGGGGCATGGCCATTTTGAGGTTGAAGGTATGTTTACGTTACAATTCATGGCCTTTATTCTTCTTCCTAGTGCCATTGGTGGAATGCTTCTACCCAATATGTATCCAAAGCATAGCTGGAGTGCAAAAACGTCACTAAAAAGTTAAACATGATAGCCTAATCTGTCCTTAAAGCTGGTATAACTAATAGTAGTAAAGTAGATCTCAGCAGAGAACAGTGTCGTAGACAAATAGAGTAATGATATTCTTGGGAGTTGCTGGACATGAAAAACATTCTTTCATTGATCGTTGCCGGTACGATCTTAATTGGAATGGTGCTTTTAGTGAGCTCATTTTCTACATTTATTTTAGAGAATGAGGAGCAATTTAAAACAGAGATAGCGAGTGAAGAGGTAGACGATGAGCTAGATGGCATTGTCCTCTTAGTGGATGGTAATAAAGCCCTAATAAACGGGACATTAATGAGAATTGATGCCGCCCAGGAAAAGGTTGCTCCTTTTACCGTCAATGGCCAAACGATGGTTCCTGTCCAGTTTATAGCAAACCAAATAGGCATACATATTTCATGGAATAATCAAACGGCAGAGATAAGCTTTAATCGAATAGATGAGGAGCAAGATAATCAGGTAGCTGTAGCTATGGCTCATTCACCGGAGACTCATACCTCAAGTGAATTTGAAATCATGCACGGTAAACTATTTGTGTCTCTGTCAGAGTTAAATGAAATTCTAGGGATGCATGTCTATGAAAATGAAGGGATGATAGTCATCTCCGATGAGCAGGTTGAGTTCTCGGAAAAAAGAGTAGATCAGCTTATTTCCGAATTATCGGTCGGACTCCCTTATAAGGTCTATGAACACGATACCTTTATCAAAGGCTTCGCTTCTATTGAACAAGCTGAAGCCCTAGTTTCAGACCAGCAGCAGGCGACAACCATATATTTTTACTCTGAAAAAGTTTGGGATCGATTTGATCGCTATAAGGTCGTACAAGAAGTAGGAGATCGAACGGAATTTCTACAGCATTTTGAGCAGTATCATGAAGCATTAAGCTTTTCCAAGAGCATGGAGCATAGTAAGATTCTTTTTAGAGATTTTACACTGTGGCAATATGACTATGATCCGCATCAAAGCTATGCTTTCATTGAGGACGTACCCTTGATTTTACAATATCCTGAGCTACCAAGAGGCTGTGAGGTTACAAGTTTGGCGATGCTCTTAAATTTTGCTGGGGTAGGGGTAAACAAGCTAGATTTAGCTCAGGAGATAGGGAGGGACCCTACACCTTTTTCAAGGAAGGACGGGGTTACTACGTTTGGAAATCCTTATGATGGCTTTGTAGGAGACATGTACTCCTTAAGTACCGCTGGGCTAGGTGCATATCATGGTCCAATTAGAGACTTGGCTGAAGCTTATTTGCCGGGTCGAATTGTAGACATGACCGGAGCAGCATTTGAAGACATTCTCCAGCCTGTCAGTCAAGGAGTGCCTGTATGGGTCATTGTCACTTCTACATATGACTTGGTCCCGGAGAATGAGTGGTATGTTTGGCACACTCCTAGTGGTGATGTGCGAATCACGTACAGAATGCATTCCGTGCTAATTACCGGCTATGATGATCAATTTATTTATGTCAATGATCCTTTCGGTATTGAATCAAAGCTTCCGCGTCAGAGCTTTCAACGGGGCTGGGAACAAATTGGGAGTCAGGCTATCACTTATGTTCCCGAATGAGGAGTAATTCCTAAATGAGGGGACGTCACAAGGAAGAAGCATAAAGAAAAATGACAATGGCCATAAAAAGGAGTTTTTTCTTTCTACTCCTCTTATGGCCGATGTATTATCCTATCTCATTCACTGATTCTCCACCATCATTCCACAAACGGTATTCATGCACCCTATTATTTTCCAAGTAGTATAACGTATAGCTATGAGCTGCTCCATCTTCTCTCCACGACACAAACAACTGGTAACGTAGCTTACCTTCCCTTATCCCTTCTATGTCTACAGAATCAGTAGCAGGTGTAAAGCCTGTGTCGTATTCATAACTCTCCTCAATTACAGCATCATAACGCCACATTCCCACAACACCGGGGGATTCTAAACCAGGAATGACCTCTTCATACTGTTCCCCAAACAACTCTAAAATCTCTTCTTGTGTACGCCCAATTCGAGTGTGCTCTAGTACATAATCAACCGTCTCTCTTACTTGATGCTCAAGACGAAGAAGTCGCTCATCTAGATAATTGTCTGAATCCAGTTTTTTGGCCGCATCAATTGATTCAAGAGCTTTGTCTTTATCCCCAGCCTTTAGTTGAGCGTCTGCTAGGTAATACCATAAAATCTTGCTTTCAGGCATTTCCTCTACCAGCTCTTCATAATAGCTCACCACATTCGGAAAATATAGAGTTTCCATGTCAGGAGCACGCACTAATTGTTTCTCACGTAAGCGTAAGAGCTCTACATCAAACACATTCCCTGTATCCTTGATCCAAAGGGCTATTACTTTTCCAGTTTCTCCATTTGTTTGCCCATTTTGCCCTATATCCTGAATGTCGAGCAGGTTGTACGCTGTTTGGTCAAGCCATTCGATTTGCCCGTCAACCCAGCCGTAAATATCTAAGCCACTCCCAGCTGAGGCTCCAATAGTCCAACCAAAGACTAATTCTAAGTACCCGTCTCCATCAAGATCAACCATATCCATATAATCTAAATCATAGCCTTGACCGGTCTCCTCCCACAGCACGCTCCATTCTCCTTCATACTGTGAGAAAAGGACAGCTTGTAGAGAGCTAGCTTGATCTGCGGTTCGGTATACGAGAAGTGCTTCTTCTACTCCATCTCCATTCAAATCATCTAATAGAATTGACGCTCTCTCACTTTCTCCGTCTGCTGCAGGTGCTACAAGTTCAGCTCCTTCAGGTAATAATTCTAAGAGAGTGTCCCTCAATTCATCTCGATCTTCCTGTGTAGGTGCTCCTGGAGTAGCGGGAGGCTGAATCGTTTCCTCGGGTGAAGGAATAACCCCACATCCTGCAGAGATACCTACCAACAATATGCTACTTAATATAGCCTTTACTACATAGCCTTTCATTTTTGATCTTCCTTTCCTTGTTGTCTACACTTAGTATAAGGGGCAGACCTATGAAAAAGCGTTACAACAAAGTTAAAAATAGTTACGAAAAAGTTACGAAGTATTTGAACAAGGAAGAGATAAAGTGACTTGTGTGCCGACACCTGCCTCACTTTCAATTTGTAGACTACCGTGATGCAAACGCATTATTTCATCACAAATAGCTAGACCAATGCCACTTCCAGACTGGGCTCCTTTTCCTTGGTAAAGTCTATTTTTAACGAAGGACAAATCTTCCTCTAGGATGCCCTGCCCATCATCTTTTATTTTTATAGAAAAATTCCCTTCACTTACTTCAGCAGATACCCAAATGTGCCCCATCTCTGGTGTAAATTTCATAGCATTGTCCAGTATGTTTAACAGAACCTGCTTAAGTCGATTCATATCAGCCTGTAAATGTAGCTGTGCAGGTAATTGGCTGAAGATAAGCCTTATCCCGAGTCTATGAGCCCGAGGTGTCATTTGCGCTTCTAAATCTTTTAACAGCTCACTCACGTTGATTAGTTCCTTGCGCAAGCTCAGCTGTCCAGATTGGAGCTTTGAAAAATCAAGTAGATCCTCTACTAGGTAAGACAAGCGATTCGTTTCTTGATTAATGATACGCAGCCCTTCTACGAGCTCCTCCTTGTTTTTAAAATCTGAAGACAGTAACAGCACCGTCCAGCCATGAATAGAGGTTAGTGGGGTTCTCAGTTCATGCGAAACAGAGGAGATAAATCGGTGTTGCAGGACTTCATTACGTTGTAGCTCTGAAGCTAAATGATTAATCGTATCCGCAAGACGTCCCAGCTCATCCTCTCTGTCTTTGGTGACACGTTCAGAGAGCTTCCCTCTAGCTAGCTTTTCCGCGGAGTCAATCAAAGTAAGGATGGGCTTAGTAATAGAATTGGATAACACTAGGCTAACGAGAGCAGATAAAGCGATGACGATAATCCCCACGAGGGAAAGGAATATAGAAATGGACCATAACGTCTGGTTGGTTTGGCTCAAAGAGCTCACATAACGAAGAACCCCTACCACTTGTCCATCCGCTATTAAGGGGACAGAAAAAGATAATACGGGTTCCCCTGTTGTACGCAAAACACCACGCCAGCTTTGCTCCCGCCCCCTGAGAGCAGCAGCTACATCAGGTAATTCTGCTAACTGAGCGATTCGATCAGGGTCGAGACTATCTACTAGCAATGCTCCACTCTGATCAATGATCTGGACCTGAGCATGAATATTCTCCGTATAGCTTGTTAGTAAATCGTCTGCTTGTGTGGCCAAAGGAGTACCACTGAGATAGCTTTCATAAAAATCAGCAGACACCCTTACTCTTTGAGTGATTCCCTGCTCTATACTATCGTAGTAGTAGTGCCGAACAGCAAAAATGAGAAAACTAACTAAGACAAATATAGCCACTCCGATCACAAGTAGGTGACTTCCGACCAACCTTGCGCGAATCCCCTTCATCATGAATTCCTCTTCCAGCGATAGCCTGTACCCCAAACCGTTTCAATCCATTGGGGGTGAGCAGGATCTTCCTCAATCTTTTCTCTGATCCTACGAATGTGAACATCTACCGTCTTCTGATCACCAAAAAAATCAGTCCCCCATACGTCGTTCAGCAATTCCTCTCGGCTAAACACCTTACCAGGATGTAGAAGAAAATGATAGATCAAGCTATATTCCTTAGGTGTTAATTCGACACGCTTTTCCTTAAGGTAAAGCTCCCCCGATTGGAGATCCAAACGGAATGGTCCACTTCCTAAGGATTTCGCCTCTTTTTTATCCTTGTTCATGCGACGTAAAATAGCTCGAATGCGGGCTGTCAGCTCCAAAGGATTAAAAGGCTTTACCATATAATCATCTGCCCCTAGTTCAAGCCCCGTAAGCTTATCCATGTCCTGACTAAGTGCGGTAAGCAATAGGATAGCAATGTCTGGATACTCGTTCCGCAGCTTTTCACAGATTTCAAATCCACTCATATCTGGAAGCCTCACGTCTAAAACAACTAGATCAGGGTACTGTTCTTTGATACGAGTGAAGGCCTCTTCCCCTGTTGAAGCTTCTTGTACCTTAAAGCCACTGCGTTGTAGCTGAATAATTATCATGCGGCGAATAGGCTGTTCATCCTCAACCACAAGCACATGTATATCCTCACTAGCTGAAATGATAATCACTCCCGTATGTGTAATCATTGTTCTTTTGTTGATAAGGATATCCTATTTTATGTATGAGTGAAAGGGGCTTAACGTTTCCAGTTTTGTTAAAAGGGAATACAGCAGCTTATCAAATGAATCGACTACTATCAACAAAAATGTACTTTCATTGTAATAAGTTCATTTTTGTGCAATCCTTATGGCAAAAGGACATCATGCTGAAAGACCCAGTCATGCAAAAAATAGTTCTCGACATGCTTGAGGGAGGACAAGAGAGCATTTATTTGCGGCTCATTCAATCAGGAAAGTAGAAGGTTGAGGACATATGTCCTATCCAAAACACAAGAATGTATCATTTAATAAATAGGAGAAAAAAATAGGAGAAAATTGATGGGAGAGAGACAGCGTGAAAGGAATCATATTCGCCATTCTAGCCGGTGGGTTTATTACGCTACAAGGAGTGGCTAACACATCGATTAGTAACGGGATTGGTACATGGCAAGCGGCTACGATTACCCAATTTACGGGCTTTATTGTTGCTTTACTAGTCATGCTCAGTATTGGTGACAGAAGCTGGATGGGCTTTAAGCAAGTGAAACCCATCTATTTAGTGGGTGGAGCGTTTGCTGCCTTTGTCATATTCACTAATGTAAAATCCATTCAGCTCTCTAGCGTTACCATAGCCATAGCTGCTGTTCTGATTGCCCAGTTAACCACAGCCTTTATTATAGAAGGGAAGGGATGGTTTGAAGTAGCTAAGCAAAGGATGAGAATGCCCCAATTTCTCGGATTAGCTTTAATGATCATAGGAGTACTCATCTTAACTTTTTAGGCTGTAATATTGCTCAGGCTTAGCACTCACCGCGCTTTGGAAAAATAAAACGACTACTGTTGTTTGCTTATGACACAAAAGTTAGTATGTACTTATTGAATGGTATGGAGGTGAAGTGAGGATTATGAAAGAGATTAGAGACCATGAACTGTTGCACTCATATTTAACTACGTACAAGCTAGAAGAGATCTTTCATGAACCATTACTTCCACACATGGCAATCGTGAGCTTTGACCAAGGAGAGCTTATTTGTTCTCAAGGTGAACCATCAGAGTATCTGTATGTCCTAGTCAAAGGGAAGGTTAAGATTTTTACTACTTCACCAGGGGGACAAGCTTTAATTCTCTCTTTTAAAATGCCTTTAGACATGATTGGTGATATCGAATACGTTCAGGGGATTGACTTTATTAATACAGTAGAGGCTGTTTCTTCTGTCCATATGCTCTGTATCCACCATCGCTGGCTGAAGAAATACAATAAGGATCATGCTCCATTTTTAACCTTTTTATTAGAGGTTATTACGCATAAATTTTATAAGTCAGATACATTAAGCCGTAAGCTGATGTACTCCGCAGATGTTCGGCTAGCTAGTTATTTACTATCCGTTTCCTTTGATGAATCTGATGCACTTTTTGAAGGACAGCAGGAAGCGATCAGCTTAAAGGATGTAGCCAACCTAATCGGAATTAGCTACAGACATTTAAATCGAGTGATTCAACAGTTTTGTTCAAAGGGATTAATTGAACGGAAAAAGGGGTCCATTAAAGTGAAGGATCGGGAAGGCTTAAGAAGACTAGCCGATCAAAATATCTATGAGTAGTGCTGAATGGGCAGAATAGGGGAGTAACAGATGATTTTAGGTATACTACTAGGACTGATAGCGGGCTCATTAGTCGGTGTGCAAAATATTTTTAACAGCAAGGTCAATGAACGAGCCAGTACATGGGCTACAACTACGCTGGTATTGGGCATGGGCTTTTTAGCATCGTTGACGATGGGTTTGATATTTGAAGGGAAGCAACTATTTGAGCTAGCGAATATGCAGACGTGGTACTGGTTTAGTGGTTTAATTGGAGTTGGAGTGGTGACCTGTCTGGTTCAGGGAATAAGACGTTTGGGAGCGACGTACGCTATTTTTATCATGCTAACCTCTCAGCTTATTTTCGCTGTGCTCTTTGATTCATTTGGTTTGTTTGGCCTAGAAAAGGTTCCATTTACGCTGAAACATTTCGTTGGAGTTCTTATTATCATTGCTGGTATCTTTGTATTTAAGTTGAATGGCAAAAAGGTAGGAAGTAAATCTGCGTTGAACCAATAAGAATTAATATGTGAATCATAAAAAGATGTGAAGGTATGAAAGTCCTTGATATCTTTTTTTATTTAAGGATTTTTTAATATTCCCCGTGTAGACTAAATCGTAGCAGGTCTTCTTTAGTCATTTTTGACGGGTGTAAAAGACTTAAAGTCTTATATAATGAACTAAAAATGTAGTGGGTGATAAAGTTGTCTATTAAAAAGCGGTTGATCTTATCAAATATAGGAATGATCATAATCCCAATCATGGCTGCCCTTTTACTAGAAATCATCTTGGGCTACATTATTTTTTTTATGCTGAGCGATATGTCTCAAGGAATGGAGATGTTCCTTAGCCTTCGATTAGTGGGTATGCTCCTTATTTTAGTAATAACGAACGGTTTACTGACGTACTTTGTATCCAAAAGTATCATCAAGCCGATTACTGAGCTGTCAGAAGCGGCAAAGAGAATCAGTGAAGGAGATCTAAACTTTGAAATAAAATCGGTCAAGAAGGATGAACTTGGCCAGCTATCCAATACCTTTGATAGGATGCGTCAGAATCTAAAGGAAGCTAAAGAATGGCAAGCCAAATATGAACAAGAGCGGCTGGAGTTGATCACCAGTATATCGCATGATTTAAAGACTCCCTTAACATCAATAAAGGGATATGTAAAAGGAATTCAGGATGGTGTAGCGAATACACCAGATAAATTAGACCGGTACCTAGAAACAATTTATAAAAAGGCGGATGATCTGGATGGGTTAATTGAGAAGCTTTTTCTATATTCTAAATTTGAGATGGAACGTGTCCCTTTTCAGTTTGAGCCCGTTGATCTCTACACTTTTTTTGAGGATTTTGTAGAGGAATTACAGTTTAATCTTGAAGAGGAGTCGGGAACTGCTCTTTTACAAGCAAATAAAGATGATTCCTATGTTGTCCAAGCGGATCGTGAGCAATTAAAACGAGTGGTCACCAATATTACACAAAACAGCATGAAGTATATGAAGAATGGATATAAGCGCATTGAAGTTCAATTGAAAGCTGAACCGGATCAGGTTGTTGTGGGAATCGCAGACAATGGGAGTGGGATTCCTAAGGAGGATCTTCCTTTTATCTTTGATCGGTTTTATCGTACGGACACCTCAAGGAATTCAGCGACAGGTGGAAGTGGGCTCGGATTAGCGATTGTCAAAAAAATTATTGAGGAGTCAAGCGGTACCGTGTGGGTAGATAGCGAAGTAGGACAAGGAACTAAGATTAATTTTACATTGAAGAAGGTGACATAATGCCCAGAGTTTTAATTATTGAGGACGAAGTAAGCATTGCAGAATTAGAAAGGGATTACCTAGAGGTTCATGGCTTTGCTAGTGACATAGCTACCTCTGCAGAGGAAGGACTTAGTAAGGTTAAATCACAATCCTATGATCTGATCCTCCTTGATATTATGCTTCCGGGAATGGATGGTCTTGAACTGTGTAAGCAGCTCAGAGAATCTTTAGATATGGATATCCCCATCCTTATGGTAACAGCACGCAAAGAGGATATTGATAAAATACGTGGCCTTGATCGAGGGGCAGATGATTATATAGTAAAGCCCTTTAATCCAAATGAGCTTGTAGCTAGGATTAAAGCCCATGTCTCAAGGTATGAACGATTAGTTCAGCGGGGTAAAGAAATAAATGTTATTCAGGTGGATGGACTTGTGATTGAACAGGACTCAAGGCGGGTTTTGCTGCATGGAGAGGAAAAGACCTTTACCGCTAAGGAGTTTGATTTGTTAGCTTTTCTAGCTACACACCCAAATAGGGTTTTTAGTAAAGATCACCTTTTTGAGCGTATTTGGGGCTATGACTCAATGGGAGACCTAACAACAGTAACAGTGCATATTAGAAAAATTAGAGAAAAAATAGAGAGAACTCCTTCTGCGCCAACGTTTATAGAGACGATTTGGGGTGTGGGATATCGCTTTAAGAAAAAGTGAATACATAAAAAAGAAGTAGAGTGTTAGTCTCCACTTCTCTTTTTTCGTCCCGAGTCTATTAGAGGTAATAAACAAGCCAACAGGATTCCGCTAAAATAAGGGAAAAGCTTAAAAATCAGTGGTAATGCAGACATATTGAACCCTAAAATAAACAGTGACCTTAATAGAAAGCTGCCTAAAAAATATCCAGCAATAAACCCTCCAACGGCCAACAGAACAGATTTCATCGTATCATCAACACCTTTACCGTTTATTTAACGCTAACGTTATGGAATGATAGACAGTTAATCCAGAAACGAGCGCTAACACTGTACCTAATACGGGATGAAGGGCTCCCATATACCCATGCAAAGCTCCTGCATTGGCTGTTACATACATGCAAATAGTTAAAACAAATAATGCTATGATGTAGAGGTAATCATTTGATCGTGCATGGCCTATAAAAGCAGTAAGCAGCATAAAAATGGGGACATTTAAACCGAATAGATGGACAAGGGACTGATGACTTCTCCAATATTGCCCTCCTTCAAAAATGGCCATACCTGCAAGAAAAAACTGGACCAAAACACAAAGAAAAAATAGAACCGCAAAAACAACATAGAGCCAACGACCTGTAGCTTTCATCTTCGTTCTCCTTTCTACTAGCTACACTCATCATAAGGGGAATAAATAAACCAATTCTTATAAAAGTATTAAATAATTCTTAAGTATAATCAAAAGTAGCTGGAGTGTTGAAGACATCGGATGGGGAGGTTCCGATTTCGCAAGGCTCTCAAGGTGAGGCTAGATTTTATTAATTTGTATTGTTATAATGTATATAACGATAATAATCAACATATAATATGGAGGAGTATATCAAATGGCGGTGAAAAATATGGAAAGAAAAATAACGAAAATTGGACGCAGTATTGGTGTCACCTTTCCATTAGATATGTTAAAAGCGGCAGGGCTAAAGCCTGGGGATATCGTTTCAATTGAACAAAAAGGTGAAGAAATCATTTTGCGAAAAAGCCGTAAAATTGAATTACCGGAAGGTATTGATCAAGACTTTTTTGATCTATTCGAAGAAACTTATCAGGAGTACGAAGAAACGATTAAAGGATTAGTCGATCGATAATGAGATATTTAACGGAAAAAGAAGTGATTGTCATCAACCAACTCATCATTATGAAATCAAGCCCATCTGAACAAATAGGTATTAAAGATGCAAAATTATTGAATTCTGCAATCCATCGGCCACAACAATCCGTTTTCGGTGAAGATGCATACCACTCAATATATGAAAAAGCAGCGGCTTTGTTTCAGTCACTAGCAATGAATCACCCATTTCACAACGCTAATAAAAGAACAGCTTTTATGTCCTTGAACATCTTTCTAAAGAAAAACAGATTTGATTTCGTAATGGACACTAAACAAGCAGAAGACTTCACGGTTGATCTCGTCAATAAAAAATATTCATTTGAAGAAATTGCATCCATTATCGAACAGCATGCGGTGCATAGAAATGATCATTGAAAAGTGGAGATGAAACCTGTAATTATTGAGCCACTAGAAAGAGTAGAGGTTTCTACTATGTCCACTCTTTGAAAAAATTCAAATTGAGAATTCAACTTGACTCAATCCCTCGTATAGGATAAGTTGACGCGTGTCCCCTTTTAGAATAGAATAATGACAATATGTAAAGGAGGTGGGATAGATGAATCGACCTAGTACAGGCATGACGTATATTCAAGAACATTTATGGATTAGTCATGCTATTTTTTCTATTGCATGTGCACAACGGGATACGTATGCCCTTTTTACCACATGTGAATAGAAAAAATCTAGGAAGAGACAGCTACCCACCTAATCGGAAAGAAATGTTCAAAGACGGTAGAGGAGATATCTCTGTCGTCTTTTTGTTGTACTATCAGGAATTTACAAGGTTAGAGGTAGATAGTATAAGAAAAACTAAGGCTTTCGCCAGAACTTGGCGATAAGCCAAGTTTTTCTAGTCTCCTTCTTAATTGGAGGAAGAGAAAAAATGATGGTTATTAGTATACAGAAGGCAACATGTATGTACGGAGCAAACACGATTTTTACTCAGCTCAGCTGTGACATAAAGCAAGGTGAGAGAATTGGGATCATTGGTAGGAATGGAGAAGGGAAGACAACCCTTTTGAAGCTGATGGCTAGTCAGACGGAAGCGCATGAAGGACAGGTGCTGAAGAAGAAAGGACTTTCAGTAGGGATATTAGAGCAAATCCCAAATGTGTCAGAGAATCAGAAGGTCAAACAAATCCTTATTCAAGTGTTTGAGGATGTTTGGGCTATTAAGCAGAGAATGGCTGAGATTGAGCTACGATTAGCACAGCCAGTCAACGATTCTGCTTTACAGAAGGATCTAGAAAGATACGGAGAGCTTCAGGAGCTTTTTGAACAAAAAAATGGCTATGAGGTCGATTCACAGATCGCTCATATTACAAATGGCTTACAAATCGTTGCCCTTCTAGAAAAGCAATGGGGTCAGCTTAGTGGTGGAGAACGTACGAAGGTCGGATTGGCTCAAATTTTATTAAAATCCCCTGACTTTCTATTGCTCGATGAGCCGACCAACCATTTGGATTTATCTAGTATAGAATGGCTTGCCAGCTTTGTTCAGAGTTATAAAGGGACGATAGCGGTTGTGTCCCATGATCGTTATTTTTTAGATGAGGTGGTTACGGGAATTTTCGAATTAGATCAGGGAGAGCTGCATGTCTACCATACGAATTACACGGGATATGTGCGGGAGCGAGAAGAGCGACTTGTACGTGAATTTCAGCAGTTTCAGGACCAGCAGAAAAAGATCAAAAAGATGAAGGAGGCCATCAAGCGTTTAAAGGATTGGGCCAATCGTTCAAACCCTCCGAGTGCAGGGCTACATCGACGAGCTAAAAATATGGAGAGGGCGTTACATCGAATTGAGGTGCTCAAAAAGCCAGTGCTGGAGCAAAAGCAAATGGGTCTGAGCTTTCAGCTAGACCAGCGTAGTGGAGAGGACGTTTTTGTACTGGACAATATCTGTAAAAGGTATGGAGAAAAAGAGCTACTGAAGCAAGCCTCTATGCATATTCGCTTTGGTGAGCGGATAGCGATTGTAGGAGACAATGGGAGTGGAAAAACGACATTGTTAAAAATGCTTTTAGGTGCTGAATCCCCTGATAGTGGATTCCTCAAACAGGGTAGCAGCTTATCTGTAGGCTATTTATCTCAGCACGCTCAGGAGATGAATCCCAAGCGAACGTTAATCGAGGAATTTAGAGATCAGGTTCCCGTTACAGAAGGAGAGGCAAGGGGGATTTTAGCTCAATTCCTGTTCTATGGTCATATGGTGTTTCAAAAGGTTCACGCTCTTAGCGGAGGTGAGCGTATGCGCCTAAGGTGGGCGCAGCTTGTTTACCAAAATCACAATGTGCTTATTCTTGACGAACCAACGAACCATTTGGATATAGATTCAAAGGAAGTTCTCGAAGAAGCGCTCAGTCGCTACAAGGGCACAGTTATCGCCGTGTCTCACGATCGTTACTTCCTTGACCGCTTTTTCCCTGTAACGTACTGGATCTCAGATCAGCAGCTTACCCGCTATGAAGGGAACTATTCCTTTGCCAAGGAGAAGAGAAAAGCTCAGGAAAAAGATTAAACTTATGTGACGGATGGATATACAACAATGCCTTTATAATATTTTAAGAATAAACCAAACTTGATTAAAGCTTAGCACTTGCATGAAACTGATAAAATTATAGAGTAAGGAATGAAGTTAAGCTTTTAGGCATTTCGCTTTGTAATTGATAAGAAGAGGCTTAGCTTTTCGCTGTGAAAAGTAGAAAGGGAGGATTTGTATGAAACTAAATCACCTTAATCTAACGGTAACGGACGTTACAGCAGCTCGTGAGTTCTTGGAGAAATATTTTGACCTGACATGCCAAGGGACACGGGGAAATGGATTTGCAGCCCTATTTGACGATGATGGTTTTGTGCTTACTTTAATGAGCGGAAGTCCTATTCAATATCCACAGACCTTTCATATTGGGTTTGTTCAAGAAAGTGAGGAGCATGTCAATACCCTTAATCAACGTCTGAAACAGGACGGATTCGATGTTGAACCGCCAATGAGGGCACATGGCTGGACGTTTTATGTAGAAGCACCTGGGGGCTTTACGGTGGAGGTATTAGCTTAAGAGATGACCCACGGAATTGAAAGGCTGAACAGTTGGGACACTGCTGTTCAGCCTTTTGTCTTTGATGTTTCTTTATACTGTTTTTTATGTTCTTGTTACTACATTTCTTCATGCATTTACTTTTCTTCTGTCTACCTAATTAAGGTATTGGCATTTTTATTGGATTTGAACAAAAAGTGAATTACAATGGGTAGATATATTCATTAGTCATAAGTATGAAAGGTTGTTTGCAAAATGGCTGAAACTGTAACTGGAAAAAGACGATTAGCCTTAGCCCTTTTATTGGGCTCACTAGCTGCGTTTGGTCCACTAACGATTGATATGTACCTACCCAGCTTTCCCACTCTGACTCAGGATTTGAACACGAGTGCTTCTCTTGTCCAACTAAGTCTGACAGCGTGTCTGTTGGGTCTTGGAGTAGGGCAGCTTGTGATGGGGCCGCTAAGTGATATTAAGGGTAGGAAAAAGCCGTTGCTTATTGCATTGGGCCTATACTTAGTATCTTCCCTGATTTGTGCCTTTGCTCAGGACATTTGGACGTTAATTACGGGCCGGTTTTTACAAGGCTTTACCGCTTCAGCCGGAATTGTGATATCCCGTGCCGTTGTCAGAGATTTATTTAATGGTGTTCAACTAACCAAATTCTTTGCCTTACTTATGCTTATAAACGGCCTTGCCCCTATTTTAGCTCCTGTTATCGGAGGGGGGATTCTGTATTTTACAAATTGGCAAGGCATCTTTATGCTACTTGGGGCCACTGGTGGGTTGATGCTTTTCATTGTGTTGGGGACTTTGAAGGAAACTCTACCACCAGATAAAAGAACGCCAAGTAGTCTTGGTCAAACGATTGGAAGTTTCATATCTCTTTTAAAAGATCGTACCTTCACTGGCTTTGCGTTAACCCAAGGCTTTAAGATGGCAGGAATTTTTGCTTATGTGGCGGGAACACCGTTTGTATATCAAAGTGTTTATGGTGTTTCACCTCAAGCCTTTAGCCTTCTTTTTGGTCTCAACGGAATCGGATTAATCGCCGGAACACAAATCGTTGGGAGATACGCTGGACAAATCCCTGAAAGAACGTTATTACAGACGGGATTAGTCATTTCGACTTTATCTGGTCTGTTCTTATTTATCATGACCCTAGTGGGAGGACCTTTATATAGTATCGCTATTCCATTATTCCTCATTGTCTTCAGTGTAGGAATGGTTGCCACCTCATCCTTTTCCCTTGCAATGGAAACCCAAGGACATCGAGCGGGTAGTGCGGCTGCCTTACTTGGTCTATTACCTTTTGTACTTGGAGCTATGGCTGCCCCACTGGTTGGAATCGCGGGGGAAGGGACGGCTGTTCCAATGGGTACCGTAATCTTTATAGCTAATGCACTTGCATTTTTATCTTTTTATTTTTTGGTAAAGAAAAAAGCTGAAGCTATGAACTCTTAACAAAAAAACAGCACCCTAATGATTAGATCATGTCTAAGCTGTTGGGTGCTGTTTTTTATAATGCCTTAGTCATAAACACACTATTAACATCTTCCTGGTAATCTCCAAATGGGCCACATTCCTCAAAGCCAAAGCTTACATAAAGCTGTCTAGCAGGCTCAAAAGCTTCCATTGATCCAGTTTCTAGGCTTAGACGCTGGTAGCCGCGCTGCTTGGCTTCATCCATAATATAAGCCAACATGGCTCTGGCTACACCCTTACGTAGATGAGCTGAGGACGTTCTCATCGATTTAATTTCTCCATGAAGCTCATCAAGCTGCTTCAGTGCTCCACAGCCAAGTAACTCATCATTCTCCCAAACGCCCCAAAATGTAATTTCAGGCTTCTTCAGTGCCTGTAAATCAAGAGCGTGGATACTTTCAGGTGGAGAATGTTCATGCATACTTTGCACATGCTCCCCAATCAAAGAGATGATGGCGGGTGATGATAAATCGTCTTTTTTAATCTCCAAAACACTCACTCTCCTAGTTTTCTGTTATTCATTGTGTTGTACTAGATTAACTATACATCTGAATAGAAAAAAATAAAAACTTGTTGACAAATAATCTAACAGCCAGTTATTATAGGTACATGTAAGGGGTTACAATTAATAATGCTATCTTTGATGGACGATATAGGTTCTAATGTATCGTAAATAGTCTCACTATATTTTCCTGTTGAAGTGGTTAATCGATTACCCAAGAATATAAAGAAATACCTTAGGAGTATTCCTAAATTCTCTAAGGCTTCTTTAAGAAAATGTTTAGTCTACCCTTACCCAAGTTAATTTAATAATAACCAAACATTGGTTAATCGATTACCCAAAGAACGGAGAAATACTAGTAGAACAAAGAGGCTGATAAATACTTTAAAAAAGTATGTAATCCTAAGCATGGTTAAACGATTACCCAACAGGGGATCGAAATGTAAGCGGTTAAAGAAAATCAGAATGAAAAGGGGAAATTTTTAATGAAAAAACGGAGTCTTTTGTCCTTTGCTGTTCTTGTTCTTTCTATGCTTCTAGTTGTAGGCTGTGGTTCAAATGCTACAGAGAATACCGAGGGAGCTTCTGAAGGAGAAGACACAATCAAGGTTGCCATGATATTGAAAACGTTATCTAATCCTTTCTGGACAACGATGGAGCAAGGAATACTAGAAGAAGCAAGAGAGCTTGGAGTGGAAGTTGAAATTTTAGCTTCTCAATCTGAGGAGGATTCTCAAGGACAGCTAAGAATTTTTGAAGACTTACTTAACAAAGATTATGACGGAATTGGGTTTGCTCCACTATCTCCAGTGAACCTTATCTCAGCAGCAACAACAGCAACAAATAGAGGAATTCCTTTAATCAACATTGATGAAAAAGTGGATATGGACGAGCTGCATAAAGCAGGTGGTAACGTTAATGCGTTTGTTACAACGGACAACGTTGAAGTTGGAGAGCAAGCGGCAAACTTTATCGTAAATGCGATTGGTGAAGGTCAGGTTGCTATCGTTGAAGGAAGAGCAGGAAATGCATCTGGTGAATCCAGAAGAAGCGGAGCTACATCTGTTTTTGAAGGAGCAGACGGTATTGAATTAGTTTCTAGCCAACCAGCTGATTGGGATCGTAATAAAGCATTAGATGTTGTATCTAACATGCTTCAAAGATACCCAGATTTAAGAGCCATCTATGCAGCGAATGACACAATGGCTTTAGGTGCATTGCAGGCTGTTCAAAACGCTGGATTACAGGATCAAATCATCGTAGTTGGTACAGATGGACAACCAGAAGCTATTGAATCTGTTGAAAGCGGTGGATTAACAGCTACGGTTGCTCAGGATTCAGCAGAAATTGGAAAAGAATCATTGAGATTACTAGTAGAAGCGATTAAAAATGGCGAAGTGTTAGATGCAGAGCAAGAGCCGGGAACTGTAACTGTCCCTTCATACATTGTTGTTAAGCCTTAATGAATTAAATTCTTAAAAAACAAGAGTAGGAAGTGTTTTCGTGAATGTACTGGTAAATATGGAGAAAATCACAAAGGAATTTGCAGGTGTAACAGCATTAAAGGATGTAGATTTCAACCTGTTGCCAGGAGAGGTGCACGTGTTATTAGGGGAGAATGGGGCAGGAAAATCTACTTTAATGAAAATACTATGTGGCGTATATGAACCGACAGCGGGCACCATTACGATTAGCGGAAATACGTTTTCTCAATTAAATCCTAAGGATTCTGCTAGTCAGGGCATTAGTATCATTTATCAGGAGCTAAGTGTGATCGATGACTTATCCATTGCCGAGAATATTTTTGTAGGGAAAATGCCGACCAAAAAGACGCTAGGCATGAATGTCATTGATTATAAGCTGATGAGACAGGAAACAGTTCGACTATTGGAGCGTGTAGGTCTTAACCGTCATCCGTCAGAGCTTGTAGGAGAGCTGTCGATATCTGAAAAGCAGCAAGTAGAAATTGCCAAGGCATTAGCTACAGATGCTAAGGTTCTGATTATGGATGAGCCAACCTCTTCATTAACGGATGGAGAAATTGAGAAGCTCTTTGCGATTATTAGGCAATTAAAAAGTGAGGGTGTAGGCATTGTCTACATCTCTCACAAATTAAAAGAGATCAAAATCATTGGTGACCGTATTACCGTCCTAAAGGATGGTAGGTTCGTAGCAACTAAGGATATTGCCACAACAGAAACAAATGAGCTTATTACGTTAATGGTTGGACGAGAGCTACAGTCGAAGTATACGGCTAAGAGTGAGTCCTTTGGGACAAATGAAGTTGTACTTGAGGTCAAGGATTTCACAAGAAAAGATGAGAAAGTGAAAGACATTAACTTCAAGCTCTATAAAGGGGAAGTTTTAGGCTTTGCTGGATTAATTGGATCAGGGAGAACAGAGCTAATGAATGCCATCGTAGGCTCTGAGCCTATAAAATCCGGGGAGCTTGTCTTAAATGGTCAGACCCTGAAGATAAAAACGCCTTACGATGCTGTTAAAAACAAGATAGCCTACATTACGGAAAATCGCCGAGAGAGTGGCTTTTTCCCTAACTTTGAAATATGGAAAAACATCTCCGCCTCCTCCTTAATTGCCAAATCAAGATGGGGTGGGTTATCGGGGCTAGTAAAACAAAGAGAAGAAATTAAGAGAGCAGACCAACAAAAGGAGCTGCTAGCGATAAAATGCTCCTCTGTTCATCAAAACATTACAGAGCTGTCTGGTGGAAACCAGCAAAAGGTCATCATCGGAAGATGGCTATCAGCAGGCTCAAAGCTGTTTATTTTTGATGAACCGACTAGAGGAATTGATGTAGGAGCTAAAAGCGAGATATATAAAATCATGCGTGAACTAGCTGATCAAGGAGTAGGAGTACTTGTGGTATCCTCTGAGCTTCCAGAGTTGCTTGCCATTTGTGATCGGATTGCCGTTTTCCAAGAGGGTGAGCTTAAAGGGATTCTAACGAGTGAAGAAGCAACGGAAGAGAAAATTATGGCGAAAGCAACATCTTAAGGAGAGGTAAGCAAATGAGAAGTAACAAGTTTAATGCGATATGGCAAAAATACGGTACGTTCGGAATTCTTGTATTAATCATTTTAGCGTTAGGAATCATCTCTCCCCAGTACTTCTTTACTGGAGGGAATCTAACTCAGGTTATTTTACAGAGCTCAATTAACATTATTGTTGGGGTTGGTGAATTTTTCCCCATCTTAATTGCTGGTATTGACCTTTCTGTTGGATCCATTATGGCCTTAACAGGAATGATCACAGCTAAGCTTATGGTGGCTGGCTTCCCTGTAATTGTTTCTATTCTACTTGGTGGAATTGTTACAGGTGCACTTTTAGGTTTTATCAACGGCTTTTTAGTGGTCAAAACGAATTTACATCCATTTATCATTACCCTTGGAACATTATCTATTTTTCGTGGGCTTACGCTCATTATTTCAGATGCACGCCCTGTTTACGGGCTGCCAACTGAATTTACTCAAGGCGTTGCGGGTTGGGCATGGTTTATTCCAATTCCGGTTATCATCGCACTTGCCTTAGCGGGACTCCTGATTTTTGTCACTACGAAGACAGTCCTTGGAAGAAATATCTATGCGATTGGTGGGAACGAACAAGCCGCTTGGTTCTCTGGAATCAACGTTAAGCTATACACCGTTATTGTCTTTATGATCTCAGGTGTTTGTGCCGGGATTGGCGGAATTGTATTAACAGCTAGACTTGGAGCTGCTGAACCTTTAGCAGGTACAGGATTTGAGCTATTTGCTATCGCGGCTGCGATCATTGGCGGAACTAGCTTTTTCGGAGGAAAAGGTCGCATTGTCGGAGTCGTCATGGGTGCGTTAATTATTGGAGTTATCAATAACGGATTAAATATCTTAAATGTATCCACATATTATCAACAGATTGTCATGGGATCTTTAATTATTGGTGCCGTAGCGCTAGATCGATTTTTTGGTGGGAAGAAATCATAAATCTTAGAAACAGAAAGAAGGAGCAGCTATGTATAAATTTTCACCTTCACTCATGTGTATGGACTTATCTCAATTTAAGGAGCAAGTAGAGGCATTAAATGAAAGAGCTGATTTCTACCATGTAGATATCATGGATGGCCACTTTGTTAAAAACATTACTCTTTCTCCTTTCTTCATTCAGGAATTAAAAAAAATCACTGACGTACCTATTGACGCTCATTTGATGGTTACCAACCCAGCAGATTTCGTAGATATGACAATCGATGCTGGAGCGGAATATATAAGCCTGCATGCTGAAACGATTCATGGGGATGCTTTTCGCTTGATTAATCACATTAAAGAGCGCGGTAAAAAGTTCGGTGTTGTACTAAACCCAGCTACACCGCTTGATTCAATTAAGCACTATATCCACCATGTAGATAAATTAACGATTATGACTGTTGACCCTGGTTTCGCAGGTCAGAAGTTTGTAGAAGAAATGCTAGAGAAGATTAAAGAAGCTAAAAGCCTGAAGGAGCAAAAGGGATATAATTACTTGCTCACCATTGATGGCTCCTGTAATAAAAATACGTTTAAAAAGCTGGCTCAGGCCGGAGCTGAAGTATTTATCGTGGGCTCCTCTGGACTTTTTGGCTTAGATGAGGATATCTACCAAGCGTGGGATAGCATGCAGGAAATCTTTCAGACAGAAGTAAAGGATCTGGAGCAGGTCTAGTCCAAAATAGCAAGGTGAGGAAGCACATGCAAAGACAAGATAAAAGTTATGTGATAGGTGTAGATATAGGAGGAACCCATATCAGGATTGGTGCTGTGGCTTCGGATAACAGCCTGTCTTTTTTTCAAAAGCATAAAGTCTACGAAGTCATTGATGTAGACCAACCTATTGAATCGCTCATTTTCTTTTTGGATGCGTATATTCAAGAGAACCTGCGTATAGAACAGGTATTAGCCGTAGGAATGGGCTTCCCATCCATCATAAGCAAGGATAAGAAAAGCATTCATTCCACTCCAAACTTAGAATGCTTAAGTAATACGAATATTGTGGATCGTATTGAAGCGTTTTTCAGTATTCCGGTTTTCATTGAAAACGACGTGAACTATCTCCTACAATTTGAAATTGCCAAGAGAGATATTGGAGAACAGGATATCGTATTAGGTTTTTATATTGGAACGGGCTTTGGGAATTCCATCTATATTAATCAGCAATTTTTAGAAGGAAAAAATGGAGCAGCTGCTGAGCTTGGACATATTCCTGTAATGGGGAATGAAGAAATCTGCCAATGTGGAAACGTAGGCTGTATTGAGATGCATGCATCAGGTAAGGCATTAGTTGCGCTACACAAAAAGTACTTCTCTGATGTTCCCTTTCATCAAGTATTTGCTAAATACGGCTCAGACTCCAAAATTGATGCTTTTATCCGTGCATTAGCTGTACCGATTGCTACAGAAATCAATATCTTTGATCCGCATCTCGTGATGATCGGTGGAGGAGTGATTAGTATGGAGCAATTTCCAAAGGAGCGATTAGAGTATCATATTCAAAGCTATTGTAGAAAGCCATACCCAGCACAAGGCCTCAAAATGGAATACGCTGAGGATACCAATGCTGCGGGGATTTTAGGAGCAGCTACAGCTATCTTTAAAAAGCTAGGAGTATCGTAAACGCATTGTTTTGAAGCTGAATGACGTTTATACTTATAATTATGATAAACGATAACTTTCAGAATCGGGGCAAGTGAATGAAGAAAAAGTTAACGATTAAAGGGATCGCCGAAATGGCGGGTGTATCGAGCGCTACCGTATCTAAGGTGCTTAATAACACCGGTCGATATTCTGAGGAAACAAAGCAAACGATTCTTGATCTAGTGAAGGAGCATGATTATCGCCCTAACGCTGTAGCGAAAAGCCTTAGGACTAGAAAATCGAAAACAATTGGAGCGATTGTTCCAGATATCACTAATGAATTCTTCTCTCGAATCGTGCTAGCAATTGAAAATTACTGTGGAGAGCTAGGCTATTCCGTCTTTATTTGCAATTCCAACGAAAGTGAAGAGAAGGAGCTGCAATACTTTAAGGAATTAGAGCTTAAGGGTGTGGATGGACTTATCTACCTGTCGGCCAGTGATGAGCTGTTTCAGATGAAGACACAGCGGATTCCTATCGTATGTATTGACCGTATGCCGAAGTTTCATAACGTAGCCATCATAACGTCAGATAATTTTCAAGGCGGTATGCTAGCGGCAGAGAGATTGATAGAGAAAGGCTGTAAGAACCTTTTACTAGTAAGAGATTACAGAGATGGCTTTCCCACGATTGAGAGGGTAAGAGGTTTTGAGCATGTTTTAAGGAAGCATGGATTGGAATTTGGAGAGGAAAGAACGATTAAAGTTGAAGTAGGGATTACCCAAGCAAAAAGTGCTGTGGATCATTATCTGCAAACGTACCATAAAGAGAACGCCCTAAAATTTGATGGGATCTTTGCTACAACAGATTGGCTAGCATTCGGGGCAAAGCAGGCGCTTGAGGGGTATGGAGTCAATATTCCTGAGCAAGTAAAGATTATCGGCTATGATAATATAAGTCTGGCTCAGTACACGTCACTTTCCTCTATTAATCAGGATAAGGAATCCCTAGGCAAGCTAGCTGCTGAGAGGCTCATTCAAATGATTGAGCAAGAGACAGATGTCCCTAGCCAGATGTTGACTCTACCTGTAGAATTAGTAGAGCGAGATTCAACAAGATAGATTCGTAACTTTTTACTTTCGGTTAATCGATTACCCATGAGGCGCTGTATGGAGTTTGTGATGTGATTTTGGAGCGCACGGTGTTGCACTATATGATGGCGGTCGGTTGGTTGACCACATGAAACTTACTTTAGAAGCCCTATGGATTGGCTTCATTAAGTCACATGAGAGAAAGAGTTTAATGTGATAGGAGGGAGAAACGATGAAGGTAGCTATTGCAAGTGATCATACCGCTTTACCAATGAAGGAAGAAATTAAACAGCTTTTTGAAGAGCTTGGGATTGAATATGTAGACTTAGGAGCAGATACGGAAGAGAGAGTGGATTATCCTGACTATGCCCTAGCTGTTTCTGAAAAGGTGGTTGCCGGCGAGGTTGACCGTGGAGTAGTCATTTGTGGCACAGGGATAGGGATGTCCATTATGGCTAATAAGGTTAAAGGCATTCGCTGCGCGCTAGCCCATGATGTTTTTAGTGCCAAATTTACAAGACTGCATAACAATAGTAATGTTCTTGCTTTGGGACAGAGAGTGATTGGTCATGGTTTAGCAAGAGAAATTGTACAGGTATGGCTAGAGACCGAGTATGAAGGCGGTCGACACGAGCGCAGAGTGGTTAAGATTGCAGAATATGAAACAAAGGAATAAAGATATGGGAAGCTGCCCTTTAGCATGACTAGGGGCAGTTTTTTCTTATCGCTACGAAGGAAGGTTTTTAGTGTTCAAGCATTTTGTTTCTATAGAAGCTTTAGTACAATGAAGGTTAGGAAACGTCTGTAAAACATGTACGGCCAACAATAAAAATAAAGGATACAAAATCTTGCTAAGGCCAGAAATTTTTGTGAGAGGACTTAAGAACGTATGGTTATGAAAAGAGATACATATAGCATTGTAAATAAAATTTTGGATAAGTACAGCCTTCCACAGCAAACGTTAACGAAATTTGAAACAGGTACGACTGATGTGTTTGCTTATGGAGAAGATCTTGTGATTAAAACGTACTTTCCTGAAGAAGCGGACGAAAGACTGATTGAGGTAGCTGTTTTGAAGCACTTAAATCAATGTCCGCTTCCGATTAGAGTACCGAGCATTGTGAACCATGGAGTGATGGAGGACGTACCCTATCTAATTATGACAAGGGTTCCAGGATACAATTTAGATGATTATCGTAAGGGTTTAACCTATGATAATATGCGAAAGCTACTTGTCCAAATCGGGGAAACAATGAAAAATGTTCATCAGATTCCTAAGGAAACCTTACCTGATATTTACCTAGAATGGTCTGTATTTATGACGCAGCAAATGGATAATTGTGTAGCTCATCATCGTAAACTAGGCTTGAAGGAAGAGCTTCTTAGGGACATACCATCGTATATAGAGAAGTATAAGCATCTGTTGCCTACAGATATCCAACCCGTTTTGTTAACAGGTGAATATACCCCTTTTAACTTACTGGTTGAGCAGCAGGTTGATGGGGTTTCGCTCACAGGAATGATCGATTTTGCCGATTGTATGGTAGGCTTCCATGAATATGATCTGCTTGGTCCGGCTGTCTTTTTCGCTTGTGGGAACCCTGAGCTGTTGCAGGATTTATTGTTTGCGTATGGTTATACCCAGGATAAGTTAGATGAGCCATTGAGAAAAAGATTAATGCTACTACTTCTTCTGCACAGATATAGCGATCTAAACGTTCTAATTCAGATAGAGAACTGGCAAGAGAAGGTAAGCTCTGTAGAAGAACTTGAGCATCTTCTGTGGTGTTTTTAATTTCCCGCAACAAATAGCCCTGGAAGGGGCTTTTTTTGTACCTTCAGAATTTATATGTTTTTCGGCAATGTGCCTATTTTAAAGGATGAAATAAAAAAGCTCGTAAAATTCTTGACATTCAAAACAGGTTTAAGTATAGTTGTTTATACAAGTAACCAACCATACAACCATCCAACCAACGTATAGGGTTTCAAGAAGCATATGAAAGGAGTGTATGAATTGAAGGCTATGCTAGATGAATCACAGCCCATATTTCAACAAATTGCCCAAATGATTATGGATGATATTGTCGATGGACGCTTAAATGAAGGGGAGAAAATTCCTTCAGAAAACGAGCTATCTGGCTTTTATAGCATTAATCGGGCTACGGCACGTAAAGGCCTACAAACTCTTGTTGAACAAGGGATTATCTATAAGCAAAGAGGGATCGGAATGTTTGTAAAGGAAGGAGCGAAAGCACAATTGATACAGGAAAGACAGAAACAGTACAAAGATGAATATGTTCGTCCATTGCTTGAGGAAGCTAAAAGACTTGGGATGACCTTTGAAGAAATTATAACCTTAATTAAGGAGGAGGATACAAAATGATAACAGTAGAGAATGTTAAATACTCCTACGATAAAACAACCCCTGTCCTTCATGGGATATCGTTTAGTGAGAATGAACCAGTTATTATCGGTTTATGGGGCAGAAATGGAGCAGGAAAAACAACATTAATGAAGCTCTTAGCTGGACATCAGCAGGCAAGCGAAGGGAATATTGAAATCATGGGGCACGCCCCTTACAATAATGCCGAAGCTCAGCAACATTTGTGTTACATGCAAGAGGATCATCCCTTTAGTCAAATTTGGTCGGTCAAGGATGCGATGCGATTCGCCAAGTACTTTAACCCCAATTGGAATCAAAGCACAGCTGATAAGCTGCTAAAGGTGTTTAAGCTACAAGAACATAAAAAAACGTCAAAGCTGTCCACAGGAATGAAAACAGCCCTTCAACTGGTTATCGGGGTGGCTAGTCAGGCAAGTGTAACCATCTTAGATGAGCCAACAAATGGCTTGGATGCTGGAATGCGTAAAAAATTCTATGAGGTGCTACTTGAAAGCTATGAGGAACACCCACGTCTCATCCTTCTGTCTACCCACCATATTGAAGAGGTGCAGCCATTATGTGAGTCTTTAATCGTTATTCATCAAGGGAGTGTATTGCTTAATGAAACCCTAGATGAGCTTCGTGAAAAAGGCATCTGGCTTACTGGAGACAAAGAGAAGGTAGATGAACTTAGTAAAGGCTTAAATATTTTAGAGAAAAAAGAGGTCGGATCTGTAAAAAAAGTGATGATTGACGCTCCATTTTCAAAGGAGTGGAAGGAGCGAGCTCATGCGAATGGTCTCTCTCTAGAGAAGGCAGACTTACAGGATTATCTGCTAAATATTACAGATGAAAAGGAGATACGGATATGAGTTCATTTCAAGGAACATTACGTCTTATTTATGAGGATTCCCGGTGGTTTATAGGAAAGCTCCTCTTTCTCTATATCACTCTCCCACTAGCCGTTGCTCAGCTCACTATTGGAATTCTCTTTGATTTGACAGATGCTACTGCGGTGATTGTGGGTCCAGCCTTTTTCTTCATCCCTTTCTACGCAGCCGTTGGATATAAAGGAATATTACCGATTGCTGTTTCGTTAGGAAGTACAAGAACACAGTTTTTAAAAGCATTTTATGGGGTTGCTCTTGTTGCTACTACTGCATTTATGATCGTTTTAAATCTATTACAGCTTATTATCATTACCCTCTACGACAGTGGAATAAGCTCAATGAAACCTTTTCACTTAGGTGTTTTGTTTGTAAGTGAGTACAATTTTATCTCATACCTCTGGATTGATTTAATGGTTGGCTTCTTCATGTTCGGGGCTATGTTTCTGATCTATACGATTATCTATCTGGTAGGAGTGTCTAAAAGTCTAATGATTCTTATGGGTATATTTATAGCTGGACTATTTGCCTACTACTCAGGCTCGCTTCAAGCACCACTAGATTGGATTGTCTCTTTAAATATAAGTGCTATGACCTATCTAACCTTGCTTGGAGGAATAGGGTTAGCGGCACTCGTAGTCGCCTATCCGATCATGAAGAATGCTTCCTTGCAGCCAAAGGCCAAAAAGGAATAAAGTGAAAAGAAGGAGAAGGTCATAAAACCTACTCCTTCTTTTTTGACTAGACAACCTCTTCGAGAAGGCTTCATATAGAAGCTATTCTTACAGACTAAGAATTTATAAAATTTGATATAATGATTTCTTCAAATTGTATAAATTCTGGCTGAAACGAAGTATACCACTGATCGTAGTATACTATAAAATAAGTACTAATTTGTTTATAAAGCTCTGAGCTTGATTTTTGTTTATAGCCAATTAAGGACGAATAAGGAGAGGTGATCTTATGATTTTTCGGGCGGAGAGGGACTCCTTTTTTACAAAATTTATTTGGATATGTGTACTGCTAATCCTTGCTGCGTGCTTCCTTCCTTTACTGTTCCCATTAGCAGATGGAGAGAAGCTTCCTATTGAAGCCCTTGTCATTCTCACCATAGTGGCTATAGGAACGGTAGTCCCTATCCTGTGGATGTCTTATTCGCTTGAGTATAGGTTTGCGGCGGATCATCTATTCATTAAAGCAGGGCCAATAAGGAAACGTATTCCATACACAGAAATCACTAATGTAGAGCCGACCCGAGATATCTACACGGGCTTTCGGTTGCTTTCTGCCAGAAATGCTCTAGAAGTATCCTATAGTTCTGCTGTGTTCGGTGGAGTGAAAATATCGCCAGAGAAAAAGGAGCTTTTTCTAGCTGAGCTAACGAAGCACTGCCCTGATGTTACGATTAAAATGGAATAGAACGTCTAATTCGACGGCATTTCATCCTCATTTATAAATTCATATTCTACTGTGTAGGTACCTTTGGCGAGGACTTTTATGAGTGTGCCTTGCTCGAGTCTAGTACTGGTGGAGAATACCACTCGTTTAGTCTCTCCACTTTCGGTGACACCCTGCTCCCTATATTTAAATCTTCCGTTATCATCTGTAGGTTCCTCTTGAACCTCAACATATACATATTCCTGTTCAATCAATGGATTAAAACGATCAAATGGCTCGCGTAATAAGAAGTATAGGCTAGCCATGACAACAACTGCAACGAGACAAGAAATTAAGATCTTTTTCATCATTTTTCTTCCTTTCTATAAAGCATTTGTGACAATGCTTTTGTAATATCGAATGGTGACCACGGTAAACATCAAATAGATGACAATATACGCTGCCATACTCATGAGGATTGGGGTAAGCATGCTTGCAGCGATGAGAATAGAACCTACGTTAAGGGCAAAAGCAGCGTGAGTTAATCCAATTCCCAGAGGAATTAAATAAACAAAGAGCTGTTTACGGATGATGCCTTTCATCATATCGTTTACTTGAAATCCAAGCTGTCGCAGTGTCCGATAATGGTTTTTTTCTTGTTCAGCCTCTGTCATTTGTTTAAAGTACAAAATACTTCCCGTTGAAAGGATAAAGACCAAGCCTAAAAAGCCGGCAATGAAAATGAGCAGCCCGAAGGTTTGACGCGACCCCTCGTAGGCGGAATGAAAGTCCTGGATATACAGGTCACTGTCCACATTCGTTAGAAAGATGTCAGAGGCGGCATCTGATTTCTCAGTATCCAATACGTTAAAAACCTCAAAGGTCAACAATTCTTTGTACTCATCCTCCTGAATGCTGTCTCTCATTCTCTCGAAGGTTTCTTCAGAAACCAGTAATTGACCGCCATAGAAAATGTAATTCATCACGTTATTAAGCTTAGACTTGGAGACAGTTAGTCGATTTACTTCATTGTTTGAGGCGTACTGCACGTCTTTCGGAGATAAAACCTCCATTCCTTCTATAATGGCTCGCGAACTATGATAGATGGCTTCACCATCTTGGGGACGTTCAACATCCAATCCGACCTGCGCCAGCTGCTCTGCTGAGAAAAGCAAAAACGGTCTGTTAAGATGCTCTGCATTTGAGTCCTGATCCACCCATGCTCCATGAAATCGAATGGCATCTACTTGATAATAATCGAATTCAATCTGCGCCTCTTCTAACTTACTTGATATCCTAGCTGCTTCCTCCGGCATATTTTCCACTGCAAAATCAAAAGGCATCGACAATCTCACATCTTTTTCCGTTGAATAATATAAGGAATAGGAAAGTGAAATCATCGTAATCGTCATGGCAGACAATATAGTGATTAAGGTTAATGAATTAGCGTGACCTTTCATTCTGTGCATTAATGGTGCTATCGAAAGGCTATTATACAAGCCGAGATTTCCATTTTGCCTTTTACGAAATATATATAATATCCAGCTTATGGTCGTATGGAAGACTAAATAGGTTCCGAGTATGGTACTGACGAGAACGATTAACATAAAATATATGAGCAAATCTGCATTGTATCCGATAAAGGTAGACAGATAATAGCCAAATCCGATTAGACTTAATCCTGCTAACCCTAAAATACCTGAAACGATGCTTGGACGTTTGACAAATTGATCATTTTGATGATTTGCTTGAAACAATTCTAGTAATGTACTGCGATAGACCGTCCATATAATCTGAAAGGCTGTGACCGCAAGCAAGCAAGTAAAAACAGCAATCGTCTGGATAAGCGCTTGGCCGGAAAAGGTTAAGCCAAACGTAACTTCAAGACCAATCAGGTTCATAAACAGGATAAGAAAAAGTCGCGAGAGCAAAGCTCCCACTAGCGTTCCGATAAGTAAAGCTCCTAGACCGAGAATCGTGTGTTCCAAAATCAGTACCCGAGCGACCCAAGCCTTAGACAAGCCGATTAACTGATACAACCCGATTTCTTGACTACGTCTTCTAATAAAGATGCTCGTAGCATACATCGTAAACACAATCGTAATGAGAATGAGTAATATTCCAGCGATTTGAAAGGCCGTTGAGAAGTTCATGCTAGCTTGAACCATTTCAACAACGGTTTGGTCATTTTGCAGCGTAGAAAAGATAAAATACAAAGCTATGCTGAAAATCATCGCGAAAAAATACAGATAATACATTTTGATGTTTTTTCGCATGCTGCGGAACACTAATTTCTGTGTGGTCATTTCGGGTTGCCTCCTCCAAGAACAGCCTGCATATCAAGAATGTCTTTAAAGAAGGATTCTCTCGTTTTCTCTCCCCGATACAATTCAGAATAAATTTTTCCATCCTTTAGAAAGATTACACGGCTGCAATAGCTGGATGCCAACGGGTCATGCGTAACCATAACAATGGTGACTTGTCGTGCTTTGTTAATCTCATTTAAATTCCCTAATAAATTGGAAGCTGCTTTTGAATCAAGGGCACCGGTAGGCTCATCAGCAAAAACAAGCGACGGTGAATGGATTAACGCTCGTGCTGCAGAGGTGCGTTGCTTTTGGCCACCTGAAATTTCAGAGGGATACTTATTCGCTAATTCCTTAATATCTAAAATCTCGGCAATGGCATTAAATTCCGATTCAGCTTGTTTTTTGGTTATTTTTGTTAAAGAAATAGGTAGCAATATATTTTCTTTTACCGTTAAGGTATCAAGCAGATTGTAATCCTGAAAGATAAAGCCTAAATGTTGACGACGAATGCTTGAAAGCTGGCTATTCTTCATTTTGGAAATCTCATGCTCTTTTATGAAAATTTGCCCATCTGTGGCACGATCAATCGTAGCTAATGTATTGAGAAGAGTTGTCTTTCCTGAGCCGGAAGGGCCCATAATTCCAACAAACTCACCCTCTGTCACTCGAAGGTCGATTCCTTGTAACACCTGTTGAGCATTTCCTTTTACACCATAAGATTTACGTACTCCCTCAGCAATTAAAATGGCCTTTGGTGTCTTTTGATTTTCCATTCCATACACTCCAATCAAGTTGTTCTATACACAGTGTAATTCATTTGTGGCTCTAGGTCGTAAGCTTTAGGTGATAAAATGGAGCCCAATGTGATATTTTTGTCACCTTGCCAAACAAGGTTTTTTTAACGTTTAAGAAAGTATAAAATTTGATACCATGTTTTCTTCAAATTTTATACTTTCTGACGGCAAGAAAAGCTTCCTTTAATGATGGACTAGACGACTTCTTCGAGAGGGCTTCGATAGAAGCTTTTCTTATATTGTAAAAAAAGCAGTCAGGCTTTAATTATCCTAACTACTTCATGAATGCCTATTTTATAGTAATGATCGCCTAACGCGTTCAAATGGATTGTCATTAGAGAATATCATCAACATAGATGTACCTTCACCAACAGCTGAATCAACTTCAAGTCGAATATGTAACTTCTTGCTTATTTGCTTTGCAAGATAAAGTCCCATTCCGGTGGCTGAGTGCTGAACCCTCCCATTTTCTCCAGTAAAGCCTTTATCAAATATACGTGGCAGATCATGTGCTTGAATACCAGGCCCTTCATCTTTAATCGTTACGATGACGCTCTCATTTTCATGGAGCCCCATATGAATAGATACATTTCCACCTGTTGGACTGTACTTAATCGCATTCGTTAAAAGCTGTCTCATCACAAACCCGCACCACTTTTTATCCGTGTACACGGTAGACGCGGTGTTCCCGGTCAAATCAATGGATATATTTTTTTCCATACACCATGATGATAGCTCGCGAACCTCTTCTCTTATCAAATCGTGCAGTTCCTGCTTTTCTGGGAGTAAGTCTGAGTCTAAGTTAGCAAATCGCGAAATATAAAGCTGGCGGTCAATTAATAAGTGCATCCTCAACCAGGGTGCATTTAGCCTTTGAGCTAACTCATTAGAACGATGAGCATCAATGATGATCTTCATAGCTGTAAGGGGCGTTTTCACTTCATGAACCCATGAGGAAAGATCATCATGTTCCATTAGTTGGGTGGACTGATGCTCACGATGCTTGTTTTGATCATGCTGGTGAATGTTTTGTAATAGCGTATACATCATACGCTCAGGAAAACGACTGTGGGGTTCTGGAATGTTTTCAAACCAGTCATCTTCCAAATCGTTAGAAAGGGTAAACAGAGACCTATAATAGGCGGTTTCCTTTTTATACCTCCAAACAAAAAAAACAACACAGATGGTTAGAAACAGAACATTCAAATAGATGAGAGAATGAGGCTCCACACCAATACCAGCGTCAAATTGTATCAAAGCGTTAGTAAGTAGCAGAAGTAACCCCATTAAGCCAATCCAACTTTTTTTATAAATGAGATAAGCTATGAACAATGTGAAACCTCCTAAAGCGTAACGGCCATATACCCAAGACCTTTTTTAGTCACAATCCCTTCGGCTAAATGGAGAGAAGAAAGCTGTTGCCGTAATCTTGTGATGTTGGCCGTGAGAGTATTGTCATTAATATATTGATCATCATCCCAGAGCATTTTCATCAGTTCATGACGTGAGACGATCTTATTATTTGATCGAACTAAAATCGAAAGAATAAAAAATTCATTTTTTGTCAGGTTAACGGTTTTCCCATCCTTGTAGATTCCGCCACTCTTTAAATCAATAAGCGCTTGATTCCACTCAATGACATCGGAGGATGCTTCTTCATACGTATACGTTCGACGAAGAATAGCCTGAATCTTGGCGAGAAGCACATCCATATTAAAAGGCTTCTGAACGTAATCGTCCGCCCCTAAGTTCATGGCCATCACCATATCCATCGGATGATCTCTTGATGAAAGAAAGATAATAGGAACTTTGGACACGGCACGAATTTCTCTACACCAATGAAAGCCGTCAAACTTTGGAAGCTGTATATCAATAATCACTAGGTGTGGGCGATGTTCTACAAAGGCATCCATCACATGAGAGAAATCACTTGGGTTACTTACCCTATATGACCACTGACTTAACCCTTCCCTAAGTGCTTCTAGGAGAAGAGAGTCATCCTCAATAATAAAGATATTCATTTCCATTTGTAACCCTCCCTCTCTATATACTAATTCATTCTAAATTAATCACGATCAAAAAACCAGTGTTGTTAAGGACAGGGAACCGCCAAGAAAATGGGCTTAGCGTTGTAAATCCGCATTTTCCTGACGGTACCTCTATAGATACCCAAATGTTATAATAGCCTTGACTCTAACGTTACGTGATACTTTATACTGACCACATGGAGGAGGAATACACATGGCGATGAAGGTGAGAGAAGTAGCAGACTTAGTTGGCACCAGTGTGCGTACCCTGCATCATTATGATGAAATTGGACTACTGACTCCTAAAGAAACAACAGATGCTGGGTATCGGTTATATTCCAATGAGGACCTTGAGCTCCTTCAGCAGATTTTGTTTTTTAGAGAGCTGGACTTTCCCCTCAAAAAAATTAAGGAAATTATCTCTAGTCCAACATTTAATCGTCAGCAGGCACTGGAATTGCATCGCAAAATGCTGCTGGATAAGCGCAAGCAAATCGACCAAATGATTCAAACGATTGATAAAACAATCATGTATACAAAAGGAGAGATACAGATGAGCAATAAAGAGAAATTTGAGGGCTTTGATTTGAGCAGTAACCCTTATGAGCAGGAAGCAAGAGAGCGCTGGGGAGACGAGACTGTCGAGAAATCCAAGGCTGCATTGAATAGCATGACTAAGGATGAGCAAAAGGCATTGGGCGAGCAGATGAACTCTATTTACAGAGATTTAGCATCAGTCCGTCACACTTCCCCTGAATCCGAGGAAGCACAGGAAGCGATAAAGAAATGGTATGACTTTTTGAACAGTGGGAAAATTGGGCATCACTACTCACTTGAAGCATTTCAAGGGCTAGGGCAAATGTATGTTGATGATGAACGCTTCACGAAAAATATAGATCAGTTTGGGTCTGGTTTAGCCCTGTTTATGCGAGATGCGATGGCTGTATTTGCTGAAAATAACCAGAAATAAAATTTCAAAGTAAGCCATTGACTCTAACGTTACGTGATGCTCTATACTCACTCTTAGGTAGAACAAGATATGAATAAAAGGGTGATATAGAGATGAAAGCTATAAAGAGAACATTAAGATTAGATTTAGAAGCAGGGAAAGCGAACCCAGCAAAAGTGGGGAAGGACTTAGCTCCAACAGGGATTAACCTATTAGGGTTTTGTAATCAGTATAATGAAATGTCCAAGGGGCAGATGGGGTTAGTGATTCCTGCTGAGATTACCGTGTATGAGGATCGAAGCTTTGATATTAAGCTTAAAACCCCACCAGCTGCCTTCCTATTAAAGAAGTATGCAGGTGTGGAAAAAGGAGCAGCAAAGCCAGGTAGCCAGATTGTAGGGAGCATTACACAGGATCAGCTACGCCAAATTGCTGAAATTAAGCTTCCTGATTTAAATACGATTGAACTAGAAAGTGCGATGAAGATTATTGCTGGAACAGCAAAAAATATGGGGATCCGAATTGAAGAGCATTAACTATTAAATCCTCATTTGAAGTTGTACAGATTATGAACAAAGAGCATGTGAAGATGTATAATAGAAGGATAAAAACACGTCTTATAGATTCATGTAATCTTAATAAGACGTGTTTTTTTGTACTAAGGTCAAGTTTTTCTAATGATGCTACGGTGACTTAGTTGTTTACAGTGTATCTTAAGCTAAACCACAAAATTGCAACGGGAACGAATAAGTAAGTATAATATAGCTAAAGATTTAAGACAAAGGAGCGGGCCTATGTACCGTATTTTGGTCGTGGAAGATGAACGAATTATGGCTAAGAACATTGTATTTTCATTGCAAAACGAAGGGTATGAGGTCGATGTGGCCTATGATGGAGAAGAGGGGCTCAAGCAGTTCCAGCAGACAACGTACCATCTCTTACTTTTAGATTGGACACTTCCTGGAATGGATGGGTTGGAGGTTTGTCGACTTGTTCGAAAGGAATCCACCGTTCCTGTGATGATGATTACGGCCAAGGAAGAGTTAGTGGATAAGGTTGTGGGACTAGAGGTAGGTGCGGATGATTATTTAACGAAGCCTTTTCATCAGAGAGAGCTACTTGCTAGAGTAAAGGCCTTGTTGCGTAGAGCGAGTATCCATGAACAGAAACTAGGAGAGCATCTTCATTTAAACTGGAAGGGTTTAGCCTTAGATAAGGATAAAATAACCGTTCAATATGAAGGGGAAAGTGTGGGACTCAGCAGTACGGAATATAAGCTGCTGGACATTTTTTTACGACATCCACAAAAGGTGTATTCCAGAGATGAGCTATTCGAAAAGGTTTGGGGCATGTCAGAGGGATTTAGTGATCGGACGGTTGACGTAAATATTAGTCGTCTGCGGAAAAAAGTGCTAGACGTATCAGGTCTTCAGGTTCTACAAGCCATCCGAGGAATGGGCTACCGATTTGAGGGCTTGGAATGAAGCTGCATTACCGTCTCTGGATCGTTTTCTCATTGTTTTGGATCGCTGGAATGATCGTGCTCTACTCTCTCATTATTCAATTGTTTGAAGAAAGAACGCTTGAATATAGCAGTCAGCTTTCAAGATCTGAAGGACATACCATTTTAGACCGGGTCATTGGGCTGTATCCTAACTTTTCTGAGCGGGCTGAGGGCTATCTAGATTATTATAGCTCTACGTTTGGAGTACGCTTATTTTTGTTAAATGAAGAAAAGAGAGTCCTCTATGATAGCTTTGGTGAATTACCAGAAAATCAACCTTTGAGCTTAGAGGTGCTAGGTCAAGAAGCACCGACTGTTTACTATATGGAAACAGACTCATTCGGCTATGTCCAATACACGTTACTTCCATTAGAACATCGGACATTGAGCGGAACCAACTACTTAGTGATGGTGAAGGATGCGAATGCTGTGCAGCAGGATGTTGCATCTTTTCGCCTAAGAGTGCTGATGTATTTAGGATTTGCGGCTGTTGCAGGCTTTTTCTTATTCTATATTGTAGCCTCGTGGTTTACGCGTCCGATTCGTCAAATCATGCAGCACCTAAAGCGTATAACGCCTCAGAAAAGAGAGTTTACCATGACCTATGATGGGCATAATGAGATTGGGGAACTCGTCCAAGAAATAAGGCAGATGGTCAAGGAGCTAGATCAATACGAGCTTAGACAGCGTCGATTTATTAGTGCTTCCTCTCATGAATTGAAAACCCCATTGGCCACGCTACAGCTGATTGTGGAGAATTTGCCGCAAATTCGAAACCAAGCTTTGTTGCATCAGGAATATTTAGAAGATATGCAGACACAGATTGAAAAAATGAAGCAAACGATCCAAGGGATGCTTGACGTGTATCGAATGGCGGAGAAAAAGCTAGAAATTGAAAAGATAAGCATAGATCAAATTGAACAGCATAGTAAAAAAAGCTTTCAGCATTTAGCTGAAAGTAAACAGATTCATTTGAGCTTTGAAGGAGCTCCTAGCTTAGGTGTTCCTGCCGATCGTGTTTTGTTTTTCCAAGGCTTAGATAACCTAATTTCAAATGCCCTTCACTACTCTCCTAAACAAAGTGAAATCAAGGTGAAGGTAGAAAAGGAAGGAGAGTACACGGTTTGTTCCGTAACGGATCAAGGGTATGGAATAGATGAGGAGGATATTCCTTATTTATATGAGCCGTTTTATCGTTCGCGTAGAGCATCAACCTGGAACCCATTTGGAAGCGGATTGGGTATGGCCATTGTGAAGCAAATGATGGACTTGCATCAGGGCACTGTTAGGCTACAATCCCAGGTAGGACAAGGAACAACTGTAGAGCTGCGCTTCGGTAACAAAACTGTTACACAGAGGACATAATCAGGATACAAATTCGATGTACAATAAGAACATCACAAAAAAAAGGGGGAAACAACAATGAGAAAAACAACAATGAAAAAAATGAAGCCTTTTATGCTGTTAGCTTTCTTTACCGTTCTATTACTTATCGCTACAGCATGTGGACAAACAGAGCAAGAAAATGGGACAGATGACAATCCACCCGTATCTGGAGAAGGGGACGGGGTTACTGAAGATGGAGAAGAAGGAGTAACAGAAGACGAAGAAGAAGAAGGGGCCAATGAAGACGATATTTCACCAGTTGCGCCAGAAGAAAAAGACTCAGTGAAAAAGACTATTAACCTCTATTTTTCAGATAATGATTTGATGAATATGTACAGTGTAACAAGAGAAATTGAGGCAGAGAACGAAGAGGAATTAGTAAAAGAAGCGCTACACGCTTGGATGGATGGGCCAGAACAGGAAGGTCTACAGAATATAATGCCTCCTGATGTAGTCGTTGAATCTGTTACAATTACGAATGGAATTGCTGAGGTTAGCTTCTCAGGTGAGATTAAAAACGCCAATCTTGGTTCAAGTGGAGAGCTATTCCTTTTAGATCAGCTAGCACTGATCATGCAGCAGTTTGGAGCAGATGCGACACAAGTGCTAGTTGAAGGTGAAATTGAAGAGTCTTTATTAGGTCATGTGAGCACAGATGAACCTTATGCTGCTCCTAATCCAGAGGATTATGAGGAATGGTCCTCCTAAGAGCTGAGACCAAAAGAATGATAAGTTTCAATATATATTCCTTTTAAAAAGCTAGGGTGACGACATTTTGTCGTCACCCTTATCTAGTTTTATTGATTCTGCACTTTTTTGAGCACTTCTTCCTCTTTGTCTGTAATCGCACTTTCCACTTTCACTTTGCCAGATAGGAACCAACCAATCACAGCAATCCCCACTAAAACAGCCCAGAAAATGGATTTCCATAAAGTAGACTCAATAAAATCGTGAGAAAGGAAATTAATATCAGGGTGTGCTAGAGTATACAAGGCTAATTTCACACCTACCCAACCGACAATGAGGAAAGCCGTTGTTTCCAAAGCAGGTCGTGCCTTCAATAGCTTTACAAAATAAGTGGCAGCAAATCGCATAATAATAACTCCGATAAGACCACCAGCAAAAATAACTAAGAATTGTCCCCCATCAAGCCCTCCGATTTCAGGAAGGTTAGTGGCTGGCAATGTAACGGCTAACGCAACTGCAGCAAGGATAGAATCTACAGCAAACGCTAAATCTGCTAATTCTACTTTAAACACAGTCATCCAGAAGCCAGATTCTTTCTTTGGCTTAAGCGAATCCTCATCCTTTTTAAAGACATACTGCTTCAAAATATGATTAATGGCAATATACAATAGATAAATGGCACCAATCGCCTGCACCTGCCATACATTAACAAGAAACGAGATCAAAAAGAGTGAAGCAAATCGTAAGACGAAAGCTCCTGCTAATCCATAGAAGAGTGCTTTTTTACGCTGCTCCTCCGGTAAATGCTTAACCATAACGGCCATGACTAAAGCGTTATCTGCTGCCAAAATTCCCTCAAGGGCAATTAAGACAAGCAGCACCCAGCCATATTCAAGAAGTAATGATGCTTCCATTTTTTCTCCTCCTAAGGTTGTCTATTTTCTTCATCCCTTAGCTGGAGCGGCCCGAAAAAATACAAAAAGACCCCTGCCAACGAATGGGCAAAGGTCTTGCTAAGCATAATTAGTAGTCAAAAATATCATGCCAACAAAGCCGATGGTTATGACTCGCACATAATCCATGTAATGACGACTTTGTTTTCAGGAAACCTCCTGAACGCTACTCCCCTTTGAAGAAGAATATTAAGTTAAGATCATTGTAGTGCAGGAGATTTCATTTGTCAACAGATCAATTTTCTGTTTTGGACAAGGATTGACTTAGCTTTTAGTTAATGAGTTCCAAATTTTTTGTCAATTAGCTTTGTCCAACGGGTCACGACGAATATCTGTACCTTCTTTGATCATCCTTTCAAGATCCTCATTCATGCTTTGGCGAGAACGGTTCCATATTGGGCTATAGAGATAGGCATTTTTCGTGATTCGATCCATATAGGACAGCGTAGTCTCCCACCAAGGATTATTCATTCTTCCTTGATTTTCGGCGAGGCTTTTTGTTATTTGTGCTCCCCAGTACTTTTGGCGAGCTTCTGATGTAGACGGGAAGGCTAGCTCACGCAATAGCTCCCAGGCCAATTCAGGCTGCTTAGAAACAGTAGGAACGTAGCCTGTTGAATACATCATGTTTGTATCTACGCCTCCTGTAAAGTGGGGGAGACCGCAACTAGACCGAAGACATTTTCAAAATCTTATTCTAGCGTATAAGTCTTGCAATAAAATCATTATTTATCTAAAGCTGCTCAAGCATTTAGGGAGTTTTTAATTCATTTTTTCACAGAAATAAAACAATAAATTAAAGATATGAAAAAAAAGAGCAACATAACTGTAAAATGCAGGGGATTTGGACGATATTAGACAGAAAATAAAGGAAGATATGAACAAAATCAAAGAAAAAAGGAGATATATTCAGGGAAACCAATCATTAATGAGATTATTATTGAAAAATGTGCGTAAAGTACTATTTTTGGTTGCTTTTATCCCTTTACAAAGAATAAAATAGGAGTATGATTATATTCATGAAAACTAAATTGACGTTTTGTTATCTAAGTCGCTGAGTCCTGACCTTGATCAGGAACGGGGGAACCAATTGTCTTTATACATCTGGTAAGCCGAAAAATCAGATGTAGGGAGCATGGGGTGAATCTTGAGCAATCAAGTAGGGCAACTCTCACTGTCCGAATCCGACAGCTAACTCCGTAAGCGTTGTTTAGAGAGGAGATGGTGAAGCTGTGTCGTTATACATTCGACCACAGAGAATTCAATCTCTGTGGTTTCATATTGCCCAAAGCAGTGGATAAAGGATAATTTTACCTTTTTAACAAGAGTGCAATGGTTGCTACTCGCCCACCCTTGCTTTACGCATGAATCATTACGTTTTATCTAAAGCTAAGGGAAGAATGGTGTAATACGGATCGTGTAACAAGATTATATAGACAGGTGGTAATTATGGGAAAAAGTTTTGAAAATGTACCAAGTGAATGTATTCTAGTGTGTATTTCATACGGACCGAATGCTGAGCGTTTGATAAGAAGAGGATGGAGAATAGCACAATCACTTACTGCTCCTCTGTATATACTAAGTGTTTGTTCAGTAAATCACGAAGTGGATACCAAGCGAGAGGATCATGAGAAAGAATGGAAGAAGCTTGCAAAGCAATATAATGGCTCATTAATGATCGTCGAAAATAAATCGAAAAAGGTATCTGAAATTATTGCTAATGTAGCAAGAGAGAAGCATGTATCCCAAATTGTAATTGGTCAATCTCCACGAACAAGATGGGAGGAGATTTTAAGAGGATCTATTATTAATGAGATTCTTAATCAGATTGAATTTATAGATGTGCACATTGTGTCTGTTCAAAGAGAGCTTCCTCAAATGGAGGATGAATTTGAAAAAGGTGTTCGTGCTTACTTAATCAAAGAAGATGAGGGCTATTCCATTACTTACAATAGCAATCTTTCCTGTGGAATAGAAGGAATGTTCTTTAGGGATATCCATACAGATTTTGATAACGGGCTATTTATCAGACACAAGGATCATAAAAAAGTTACGCTTAGAGTTCATAACGGAACTATTGATGAATTAGAAGAATAGTGCCAGCAGAATCATACGCTATAACAGAGCTGAGATAAAAAACAGGCAGTAGCACGGATGTGCATACTGCCTGTTTTTTCATTGAACGTCAAACATCAAGATTGCTGCTAATGTTTATGGTTTTGGTGGCTCTAAAGATTCAATGGTCGTGCTCTTCATCGCTTTTCTTTGCCAGCCAATTGAAATAAATAACGTAATTCCTAGTAGGACCAGACCAAGCATAAAAGGATAAAGGACCTGCACATCATAAAGCAAGCCAGCAAGTGTCGGTCCTAAAATATTTCCGATACTCATATAAGCGTTATTTAACCCCATAGCAAACCCTTGTTGATCCCCTGCATTTTTGGAGATGATAGTAGTTAATACAGGACGAAGGATCGAAGTAGCTAAGAATATCAGTAGGGTAATACCAAAGAATAAGACAAAGCTATTAGCAAATATGGATAGTAGGAACCCGATAGCTGCTAGAGCAATAAAAACATTAAGAACCATTCCTTCTCCTAGTTTACTTACTATTTTTTCGACCACAAACAATTGAACAACTACACTAATGATTCCAGCCACTGTAATCATCATCGCAATTTCGCGATGTGTAGCTCCAAACTGATGATCCACAAACAATCCTAAGATAGATTCGTAAGCCATTAGACCAAAGCTCATGACTAACGTAATGACTAGTGGGATAAAGTAAGGGGTTCTCCCTGACATAAGAATTTGCTTAAACAAGGAAACCTCACCCTCTGTTGCTACAGGTGCTTTTTGCGGTCTGGTGTTATCCTTCAAGATAAAGACGGAGAAGGCAACAGCTGCTAGCGAAACAAGGGCTGAAATAAGAAAAGGCATTTTAAGTCCAAAGTCCGCTAAGAAACCTCCGACTCCAGGACCGATAACAATCCCTAGAGACATGGCTGCCGAAACAAAGCTGTTTCCCCTGGCTCGTTGTTCAAGCGTTGTAATATCGGCGATGTAAGCAAAAATAGCGGGAACTAATAAAGCCGCCCCAACCCCTCCGATGGCTCTAGAAGCGTAAAGAATCCAAATTGAATCAGTGGCATAAAAAATAAACATAGAGAGGGTTAAACCAGCTAAGCCAAGCACAATCATTTTTTTGCGCCCGTATTGGTCCGCCCATCTTCCGGCAAAGGGAGAAAATAAAAGCTGGGCACCAGCGAAAATAGCGATCATTAATCCCGCTGCCATTCCACCTTGATCTATAGATTTTAGATAAGTTGGAAGAATAGGAATAATAATCCCAAAGCTTCCGATGGCAATAAACATATTAATCATTAAAATAAGCATTTTTTTGTTTTGGTCTGCTGACATTTTCTGTGTCATATCGTATGCTCTCACTTTCTCCATAGTCTATCTTGTCCTAAGTATATAAACTTTATTTCTTGAGGACAATTTAGTTTATCAAGAAAATCATTTTTTATCTATCAAAATGATTTAGATCACAATTCATTTTCACAAAGTCAACAATTCGTTAACAAAACAAAGTAGTATAGCTAGTTGACACGAAACCAATAGGTGTCATATAATCAAATCTAAAAGCGAAACCTAATGGTTTCATAATAAAAAAATTGGAGGGATACCCTTGGCAGAGCAAAAGTCAGATAAAGTAGTAGATATAACGAAAAGAGTGGTCTATAAAGCTCCTATTGAAAAGGTATGGAACGCTGTAGCAACCTCTGAAGGAATAGAAGCATGGTTCATGCCAAACACGTTTAAAGCGGAAGTGGGTGCTGAATTTCATATAGATTCACAGTTTGAGCGCTCCAGCTGTAAGGTCTTGGAGCTAGAGCCTCCTTATCGTCTTTCTTTCACTTGGGGAGAGCAAGGGTGGGTTGTCAGCTTCGAGCTTAAGGACTTGAATGGTGAGACAGAATTTACGCTTATCCATTCAGGGTGGGGAGATGCTGATGAAATCATACCAGCCTCACAGCAGTCAAATAAAGCCATTCGAGAACGTATGAATCAGGGCTGGGAAGGAATCGTTGATCAAAGACTTAGGAAGGTCGTGGAAGAGTAATGGCTGCGGCTATTAAGCACGATGTGTTCCAAGCGATTGCAGATCCTACAAGACGTAAGCTTTTGGAACTGCTTGCGGACAAAGAGCTACCGGTCACAGAAATCAGTAATCATTTTCCGATGACACGTACAGCCGTATCTAAACACCTACGCATTTTGGCTGAAGCAGAGCTTGTGAGTAGTCGCAAGATTGGTCGAGAAAACCGGTATCGACTACATCCAGAGCCATTGATGGAGCTGAAGCGCTGGTTATCCTACTATGATAGGTTTTGGGATAACAGTTTGGATAAGCTCAGATATCTTGTGGAACAGGAAGACGAATAAAAGTCCTATGCCATATAAAATTATTCTTAAATACAAATACAAGAAATAAAAGCTAAGTAATAAAGATGATGTCCGAGAGGACTGCAGAAAACTACGAAAGTCCCTATCTAGAGAAAAAAGATGCCTCTCACCAATTTAAAATGGAGTGGACAGGCGTCTTTTTCATGCACCTTTTTTGTCCTGCTCTAAGGGGGATGGAGGGTGCAATCTGCCAATACTATTGAAATAAGACTCTGGTCGTATGATTATTCAATCTAAGGTATCTTTGTTATTTCTATAATTTTTCATATTCTATTTATAGAGCTTGAACTTAAGGAAAGAATAGCACATGATAAAAGAAAAGTTGTTGATAGGATAAAGGACAGGATAAGATCGGATTGGAGTATGAGAGAACATGAAACTACTGGAACTAGTCGAGCAGTTGTTTGCTCAATACGGATACTTAGTGCTACTGATTGGACTGCCTTTAGATGCCATTGCCCTGCCGATCCCTCCTGGGAATACAACATTAACATACACAGGATATCTTTCCTTTAAAGGTGTTTTGGATTTACTTCCAGCTATTGCAGCCGCTTTTGGAGGTGCTGCGATTGGCATGACAATCACATACTGGATCGGATACAACGTTGGATTTCCACTTACTAAGCGTTATGGTAAATGGTTATCGGTGAAGCTAGAGCATTTGGAAAAAACAAGAAAAAACTATGAGAAATATGGCAATTGGTTTCTTACCTTCAGTTTTTTTATGCCAGGGATTAGGCAATTTATTGGCTACTTTGTGGGGATCATACGTATTCCTTTTAGAACTTTTGCCTTCTATGCCTATTTAGGAGCGGCTCTCTGGGTGCTTGCTTTTGTGGGAATAGGATTTATCTTTGGAGAGCAGTGGCAATACGTCTTTTCTCTATTTGAAGCGTATTTAAAATATATTTTTATCGGACTTTGTGTGCTGCTAGCTGTGTTAGGCTACTTGAGACTACGGAAATTTTTGAAAATGAAAAAGAAAATGCTAAGCTTTAATAAGGAAAGACAGAAGCCTCCTTCCCCTTAAGGAGAGAGGATTTTATTATATATGTTTTTAGCTTTTCTAAAGCGTAGAAGGGAGACGGGGAGTGAATAAAAGAGCAAAAGCACGGAGTTTAGGAATTAAAGTGGGCAGGCTACCGACTGGAGAGAAAAATTGTATAACAGACGTAGCCGATGTCAGAGTCGGTCATGTCACAATAGATAGTCCTATCAAGCCTAATGCTCAGCTAGAGGGTGATTCGAATGAAGAAGCTCAAGAGGAGTACGCTTGTACAGGAGTTACGGCAATTCTCCCCCACGGTGGATCATTATTTAGAGAGAAGGTAGTAGCGGCAAGCTATGTACTTAATGGCTTCGGCAAAACGACAGGACTAGTCCAGGTGGACGAGCTAGGTCAAATTGAATCGCCCATTATGCTGACTAATACCCTTTCTGTTCCAGCTGTTACACATGGAGCCTTACAGCACATGCTTCAAGAGAATCCTGAAATAGGAGATACGACAAGCACGATTAATATGGTAACGGCAGAGTGTAACGATGGGTACTTAAATTCAATTAGGAATTTGTATGTTACGCCTGAACACGCCTTAGAAGCGATTAGACAAGCTTCAACGGATCAGGTCCCTGAAGGAGCTGTGGGTGCAGGCAAGGGAATGGTCTGCTTTGGATATAAAGGGGGGATTGGCTCATCCTCCAGAATCATTAAGGATGATTCGAGTGATTCTGATTCGACCTATACTCTTGGCTCTTTAGTGTTAAGCAATTTTGGAAAAAGAGAGGAGTTCCAGCTAGAGCGATATCTATCAAAAGTTGAGCAATTAGAAGGTCAACGAACAATTAGAGTAGATCAGGAAAAGGTACAGGCAAACACTAGAGGAGTAACAGTAGAAACGAAAGAAGCAACAATGGAAGCAACAACAGCAGACTTAGGAAAAGAAGTGCCTGACGGATCGATTATAATTGTTTTAGCAACAGATGCTCCATTAAGTGATAGGCAGCTCAAAAGAGTAGCAAAGCGCTGTGGTATAGGTCTAGGTAGGACGGGTAGCCATTTTAGTCATGGTAGTGGAGATATTGTGGTTGCTTTTTCGACGGCTAATAAAATTTCTCATTTTAATGAACAAGAGCTTGAACAAAAGAAGTACATCAGAGAGAATCACCCGCTGATGAATCTGCTATTTACGGCAGCAGCTGAAGCGACAGAGGAGGCGATAGTGAACTCCTTGACACAAGCACAGACTACCTCAGGGAGAAAGCAAAGGGTTGTAGAAGCTCTTAACTTTGACATAGGTAGAAGATAATCGAATAGTATCCTATTCTAAAAAAGTGGAAAATATATAATGTTTTCTTACTCCTGTCGATATATATAGAATAATAAGTGTAATAGATAGGAGAGAGGATATTGAAAAGTAAAAAAATAGCTATCATCATTCTTAGCCTTAGTTTAATTATCGTACTGAGCGGGTGTAATCTGCTTAATCAATTATCTGGAAAAAGTAATACCATGGTGACCTACCTTGAAGATACGTATGATGCTGTTAATGAATACCTTGTACTATTAGATAAGAGCAACGCTCTAACGGACTGGGAGGAGTGGACTGAATTTACAGAGAATGAATTTTTTACCAAAATGAATGGTATCTTGCAATCCTTGCGTGATGTAGGGGAAGAAATGAGTAATGAAGAGCTCTTAGCCATTCATAATTTATTAGTTGAATCCGTGGAAAAAGAGGTTGCTGCTCACCAGGCTTGGTTAGATGAGGAGTATGATACGGCTGAGATACTTTGGGAGGAAGCAAGCGAGCTCCATTATCAGCATGATACACAGATTGATGAACTAGCTAATAGCTGGGGAGTTACAATTGATTGGGAAGAGACTGAATAACAAAAAAGGAGCTGTATAAAAGTGTTACATACATGGTTTGAAAAAGGAGCTACGTTTGAGCAGTACAGAACAGACATGCAAGTGAATCAGCAAGAAATGCTGCGAGTGTATGAGCAGGTATCTTTCAGCACAGAGGATGAAGGCTTTTTTAAGGAGCTTAAGCAAAGGAAATGGAGAGGGATTGTCCTTACAGCAGATTGGTGTGGAGACGCTGCCCTATGTGTGCCCATTATTCAAAGGATGGCGGAGGAAAGTGAGATCCCATTACGTTATTTGATCAGGGATGAGAATCTAGAGCTAATGGATCAATACCTGACGAACGGAACATCTAGAGCGATCCCAATTTTTATTTTTATTGATGAGCATGGAGCTGAGACCCGAGTTTGGGGACCAAGATCTCCTGAAGTACAGCAGCTAGTGACAGAGCTAAGGAGTACTCTTCCCAATGCTGAAGACCCTACATTTCAGGAAAAGCAGCAGCAAATGTTCAAGGACTTTAAAGCGAAGATTAACCATGATTCAACAATATGGCGAACAGTTATCGATAGTGTCGTGCAGCGATTAAAATAATTAAGTGAACTTTTAAAGGTACATCCCTACATGTGATGTCCTTTTTCTTTACCTAATTGTCACAAATCCTTCACCTTCTACGCATTGAACAATTATTTCATGTCATGTATATTTAAACACATGAAATAAATTGAAGAAAATAAACTAAAATAAATGAATCCTATTCTTTCAAATGCCGTATAACTAGGGGAGGTAAGTGATGGACGATCAAAAGATTCGTCTAGCGATAAATCAGATTGACCAAGCTTTTTACACTGTGATGCGTTTACTAGGACCAAAAGTATCTGAGCTCCTGGAAAGGTTTGACTTAACTAAGGATCAATTTTTTTTACTAAGTATCATTTGTAAGGATGACCGAGTAACACCTTCTTTTTTGGCTCAGCAATTAAGAGTAAAACCGAGTGCTGTGACAGCCATGATTGATCGGTTGGCCAAGAATGAGTTTGTGATTAGGGAAAGAGATGAAACAGATCGCAGAGTCATTTATATTACGATGTCTGCAAAGGGAAGAGAAGCATTAAAGCACGCGATGGAAACAAGAGATCAAGTTATTGCCAAATATTTGTCTCAATTTACAGAGCAAGAATATAAGCATTTTATCTACGGATTTCAGAAATTAGAAAGACTAATTAAAGAGGATATGGAGTGAAATGTAGATGATACCAAAATATGCTGTCCGAAACCCTGTAACGACGATTATGATGATGCTTCTCGTTCTGTTGCTTGGTTTCGTGTCTTTTACAAACCTAAAGTTAGATTTGTTTCCTAATATTAATCCGCCTGTTGTAGCTGTCTTAACAACGTATCAGGGAGCAGGACCAGAGGAAGTAGCCGAAATGGTGACAAAACCTTTGGAGGAAACGATTGGAACAAGTGCAGGGCTTGAGACACTTCAGTCGAGAAGTAGCTCGAATTCTTCCCTTATCATTGCTCAATACGCATGGGGGACCGATGTTTCTGAGATTAGGGAGGATTTAAGCACCTCGATAGGTTTGGTTCCTTTACCAGATGGTGTTGATCAGCCAATAATCGTTAAATTCGACCCTACCATGATGCCGGTCATGCAATTCTCCGTATCCAATGGAGAAAGTATTGCTGAGCTTCAAGAAACGGTGGAACGAGTGATTGTTACACAGCTTCAGAACGTAGAAGGGGTTGCAAGTGTTAGTGTAGCTGGAGGATTTGAAGAAGAGATTTCTGTCGCTTTGAATGAAGAAAGCTTGAACGAATATGATCTGACTCAGGATCGCATTGTTCAATTAATCCAAGGAAATAATTTAACATACCCTGGTGGGGTTATCGAAGAAGAAGGAGAAAAGCTTAGCTTTCGTATATTAGCACAGGTTGAAACGATTGAAGCTCTTCGTGAGCTACCTGTTAGTATCGTTCCTACTGAAAACGGCATGAACATCGTCACGCTAGCAGAAGTGGCTGATGTTGAGCTTACTCAGAAAGAGCTGTCATCGATTGCTAGAACAAATGGTAGGGAAAGCTTATTAGTTAGTGTCCAGAAGGAAGGTACCGCTAATACCGTTGATGTCTCAAATGGAGTCTTAGATCGTTTGGATGAAATTAGAGACAGTCATAGTGATTTGCGCTTCTCTATTTCTAATGACCAGGGGGATATTATTAAGCTCTCTATTTCCAATGTATCACAAGCGCTAATCTTCGGTGCTATTTTTGCTATAGCGATTATCCTGTTGTTTTTACGTTCGGCAAGCTCTACGTTTATCGTGGCTATCTCAATTCCATTCTCTGTCGTGGCTACGTTTGTACTGATGTATTTTTCAGGAATGTCCCTAAACATTATGTCTCTAGGTGGTTTAGCTTTAGGGGTTGGGATGCTTGTCGATAACGCCATCGTGGTTATTGAAAATATAAACCGACATTTGGCTAAAGCAGAATCGAGAAGAAAGGCCGTTATAGATGCAACTGTAGAGGTAGGAGGAGCTATTTCTGCTTCAACCTTCTCCACGCTTGCTGTATTTTTACCTATCGTTTTTGTAGGTGGATTAATTGGGGATTTATTTAAGGAGCTTGCTTTAACGGTTGCCTTCTCCTTATTAGCTTCCTTGGTTGTTGCTTTAACTGTCGTCCCGAGCTTAGCGGCATTATTGCTGAAGGAAGGAAAAACGAGGGAATCGAAGGAAAACAAATTTTATAAGAATGTCATTACATGGGTTTTAGATCATCGCCTGCTTACCTTGTTTTTAGCGGCTATTGTTCTTGCTGGCTCTTTGTTCTTGGTTCCACAGATAGGAACGGAGTTTATGCCTTCACAGGATGAAGGAATGTTTACCGTTGATATAGAGCTACCTGAAGGAGCCTCCTTTGAACGTACATTAGAAGTGGTTGAGGAGATTGAGCAAGAGGTCCTGCGTATGACAGATATTGATGTTGTCACCGCATCGGTTGGTAATCCTGATGCTATGATGGCAGCCGTTACTGGGGGAGGAGAGAATGAAGGAAGCATCACGGTGAAGCTAGTTCCTCGTGATGATCGTTCTCGCTCCACGGGCAGAGTTATGGCTGAATTGCAGGATCGAGTAGAGGATCTCAAGGATCGTGCTGAACTAACGTTCCATGAGAGTAACTCTATGGAGCAAATGAGTGGAGCGACCAACTCTATTGAAGTACTTGTTTTAGGTGAAGACAAGGAGCAAGTAGCAGAATATGCGCAGGGGCTTTCTGATCAATTAGCGGATGAAAGTGAAATTCGAACGGTTAGTGACTCCTTAGAGGATGGCCGACCAGAGTATCAGTTTATTGTGGATAAAAACGCAGCATTTGAGTACGGACTAACATCCTATCAGATCGCAACTTTCATTAATGAGTCACTAAGAGGACAAGTGGCAGCCATGGTGTTTGATACCGAGGTACGAGTACACATGGCTGAGATCAATCAGTCCCAAGAATCTATTGAAAACCTAGTCATGTCAACCCCTACGGGTCAAGAGGTAACAGTGGGTGAGCTTGGCGAAGTTGTTCGTGGAGAAGGACCTGTTACTGTCGTTAGGGAGAACCAGCAGGATTCTGTCATCGTGACGGCAACCTTTGATGGAACAGATATGGGTACTGTAGCGATGCATGTTCAACGAGTCATTGACGACTATATCGATGATGTAAATATGGATACGAACCTATACAGCATTAAGATTTCCGGTGGAGTAGAGATGATGAACGAAGCGTTCTCTAGCTTATTCCTAGCTCTTGTGCTAGCGATTATCTTCTCTTACATGGTTATGGCTAGCTTGTTCGAATCCTTATTACAGCCATTTATCATTATGTTTACGTTACCTCTGGCTGTTACCGGTGTTATTCTAGGTCTCTTTTTAACTGATTATGCCTTTGGAGTTACAGCGTTTATTGGTATCATCATTCTCGTTGGTATCGTAGTGAATAACGCGATAGTATTTATTGACTACGCCAATAAGCTTCGTGAAAAAGGCTTCGCTGTTCGTCAGGCACTAATTGAAGCAGGACTTACTCGTTTGCGTCCAATTGTGATGACGGCAATTTCAACGATATTAGGTCTGATTCCGCTAGCGATAGGTGGAGGAGAAGGGGCGGAAATGCAAGCGCCAATGGCCATTGCCGTTATTGGTGGGCTATTTACTTCAACACTACTCACTCTAATCGTTATCCCTGTTATCTATAGCTTGATTTCGAGCATGAAGGGAATGCGCCAAAAGTGGAAGCTAGCGATGGAACGCTATAATGAAATTGAGGACGAGTTTGAGAGCAAGAAGTCAGAGTAAGAAAAAGAAGAGCAGATAAATGAGAGAAAAGGAATCCATCAAGCATGATGATAGGGTTCCTTTTCTTTGATACTGCTAGGTTTTTAAAAAGCAACTAAGCCTGTGACTTGCTTGGCTATTCCATAAAATGATAAAATAACTCAAATTAATGAGAGAGGAAATGACTGAGCTATGGAACAAAATGAGCAGACTCAACTAGGGGGTATTTGCTGCCGAGAAGGACATGAAGATGTGGCACATATATCAGAGCCTCTAAAAGAAAACCTAACAAGAAGACTGAATCGGATTGAAGGACAGGTGCGAGGAATCAAGGGTATGATTGATCGCAATGTCTATTGTGACGATATTCTGAATCAAATGTCTGCTGTTCAATCTGCCTTACACTCCGTATCTAAGCTGTTGCTTGAAAGTCACATGAAATCCTGTGTGATGGGCAGATTAAAGGATGGAGACGCTGAAGTCATTGATGAATTTACGAAAACAATATCAAAACTGTTAAAATAAAAAGAAGTTGCATACCTAGTGGGGGTATGTTATATTGTGAGTAAGATACACTCTAAACCGAATGTATGAAGGAGGATATTAGTTGTGCATAAAGAAACGTTAAAAGTAAGCGGCATGTCCTGTGGACATTGCGTTTCAGCTATAGAGGGAAGTGTTGGAGAGTTAGATGGAGTTAAGCTTGTGAAGGTAAAGCTTGATGACGGCTCGGTAGACGTAGAGTTTGATAGTAGTAAAGTAAGCTTGGCCCAAATCAAAGAAACGATTGATGAAGAAGGGTACGATATAGCTGATTAACTCGAATGCATTTTATATATCAAGAAATTTAATTTAGGATGTACTATGATGTCGTGTTGTTCTGTTACAGCACGATATCTTTATAACTTTCTATATACCCCCATTGGGTATAATGTAGGAGCTGATAGAGATGAGTGCAGATACTCAATCAACAATGAAAGTAACCGGAATGACCTGTGCTGCCTGTGCCAATCGGATCGAAAAAGGACTAGGTAAAATCGATGGAGTGGAGCAAGCCAATGTTAATTTTGCTTTAGAGAAAGCGACGGTTACGTACAATAAGGACAAAGTAAAGCCAGTCGACCTAGAAGCCAAAATAAATGACCTTGGCTACGGTGTGCACAAAGAAAAAGTAGATCTAGTTTTGACAGGAATGACGTGTGCTGCGTGCGCAAACCGTATAGAAAAGGGCTTGAGCAAGCTTCAAGGAGTCAGTCAGGCTAATGTCAATTTTGCCCTTGAAACAGGGGTTGTGGAATATTCTCCAGATGAAACCTCCATTAGTGAATTAATTGCTAGGGTCAAGAAGCTAGGGTATGGGGCAACAATCAAAGAGGAAGCGAAGGAAGATGCAGCTAAGGAAGAAGAAGTTAAACAGCTTTCAAAGTTTGTGTTCTCGCTTATTTTAACCCTTCCCTTATTCTGGACAATGGTGACTCATTTCGATTTCCTATCCTTCATTCCTGTCTCGGAGACACTGATGAACCCATTTGTTCAGCTAGCTTTGGCTACTCCCGTTCAATTTTATGTGGGCTGGCAATTCTATGTAGGGGCGTTTAAAGCGTTAAAGAATGGTAGTGCGAATATGGATGTTTTGGTTGCTTTAGGAACCTCCGCTGCTTATTTTTACAGCGTCTACCTGTCGTTTGAGTGGTTAGGAACGAATGAGATGATGGCCGATCTGTACTTTGAAGCGTCTGCTGTCATCATCACACTGATTATTCTTGGTAAGCTATTCGAAGCTCGTGCCAAAGGACGTACATCTCAAGCGATTAAAAAGCTTATGGGCTTAAGAGCCAAAAACGCCACGGTTTTACGTGACGGACAGGAAATTGAGGTTCCGATTGATGAAGTTGTTACCGGTGATCACGTCATCGTTAAGCCCGGTGAGAAAATTCCTGTTGATGGGAAAGTACTCAAGGGTCAGTCTGCTATTGATGAATCTATGCTTACTGGTGAAAGTATCCCGGTAGATAAGAAGGCTGGAGATCAAGTTATTGGAGCGACAATAAACAAAAACGGCGTTTTAACCATTGAAGCAACTCGTGTTGGAAGGGACTCAGCTTTAGCTCAAATTGTTAAGGTTGTTGAAGAAGCGCAGGGCTCAAAAGCGGATATCCAAAGAACTGTAGATAAGGTATCTGGTATATTTGTTCCTGTTGTTGTATTAGTGGCTGTGTCTACGTTCCTCATTTGGTATTTTGCTGTTGAACCAAGGGATTTAGGGGCCGCTCTAGTACCCATGATTTCTATCTTGGTTATTGCTTGTCCTTGTGCTCTCGGATTAGCTACTCCAACGTCTATTATGGCTGGATCAGGAAGAGCCGCTGAGCTTGGGGTTCTCTTTAAAGGTGGCGAATACCTTGAGAGCACTCAAGCTATTCAAACGGTCATATTAGATAAAACAGGAACCGTAACAAAAGGAGAACCGGAGCTAACGGACGTACTGGTTCGAGCAGGTGAGGAAGAAGAATTCTTAAGGCTAGTTGGAGCGGCTGAAAAAAACTCAGAGCATCCACTTGCTCAAGCCCTTGTAAAAGGAATTACAGGGAAAGGCATTGAACTGCCTTCTGCCTCAGAATTTGAAGCGATTCCTGGCTATGGAATCCGGGCTGTTGTGAATTCAAAGGAGCTTCTGGTCGGTACACGGAAGCTTATGAATAAGCATCAAATCCAAATTGAAGCTGCCCTTTCAGACATGGAGCATTTAGAGTCTAATGGGAAAACAGCTATGCTAGTGGCTATTGATCAACAGTTTGCAGGAATTGTAGCTGTGGCTGATACGGTGAAGGATTCCTCTAAGGCAGCTGTAAGCCGTATGAAGGAGCTAGGTCTAGAGGTCATCATGCTAACCGGAGATAATAAGCTTACTGCTCAAGCTATTGCAAAGCAGGTTGGGATTGAGCATGTCATTGCAGAGGTTCTTCCTGAAGAAAAGAGCCAAGAGGTACAAAAGCAAAAGGATCAAGGTAAAAAGGTAGCCATGGTGGGAGATGGTATTAATGATGCCCCTGCTCTGGCAGTAGCTGATATTGGTATGGCGATTGGAACGGGAACGGATATTGCCTTGGAGGCAGCTAATGTCACGCTGATGAGAGGGGATCTGAACAGTGTAGTTGACGCCATTCTTATGAGTAAAAAGACGATGCGTAACATCAGACAAAATCTCTTCTTTGCTTTTGTTTATAATACAGCTGCTATCCCTATTGCTGCTATTGGGCTTTTAGCTCCTTGGGTAGCTGGGGCAGCCATGGCGTTTAGTTCAGTTTCGGTTGTGCTGAACGCGCTCAGACTACAACGTGTGAATACAAACTAAGTTTTATATCGGAGGGATATGAACTTGAAATCAACACAGGCGAAAAAGTGGATGCTATATGCAGGGCTGTACGTTGCTCTTGTCATAGCGGCATATGTTGTTTATGTGAATTGGATACAGGAGGAACGAGTATCTCATGGGCATCATTCCAATGAGGATATAGAAGGAGGTCATGATCAGGAGAAGCATGATGATCATGAGCAAGGGGAAGATGAGAAGCAAGCAGATGGTCATGGGAATCATGGAGGACACGGTTCTAGGGAACAGAGTGGTGGAAACGGTCACGGGCACGGTGAGCATGGGGCACATACTGGGGAAAGTGAAGTCATTCCAACAGTGATGTATGAAGAAGGGGAAGGACTAACCATCAAATTAGAAAATGTAGCTGGCGATCCAGTGACTAGCTTAGAAATGAATCACGAGAAGCTGATGCATCTGATTGTGGTAAGCGATGATTTAGAAAGCTATAGTCATGTCCATCCTGTGGAGGCTGGTGAAGGTGAGTTCCATATTGCCAAAGAGTTAGAAGCGGGCACCTATCAGGTCTTTGTAGATATTAAGCCTATAGACTATGGTTACCATATAGAAGCTCTCCCCTTACAGGTTGGTCAAGTTCAGGGTCATAAGCACGCAAGTCTAACTCCTAGTCAAAGCTATATACAAACTGTTGATGGTGTTCAGGTAACCCTAGATACGGGAACTCTATTAGCAGGAGAGGAAGTAACGCTGAGTTTTGTTATTGAGAATGCTGAACCAGAGCCCTATCTAGGCGCAAGAGGACATATAGTCATTCTGGATGAAGCGGCCATTAACTTTATCCATGTTCATCCCGTTTCCGATGAGGAAACACGATTTGAAACAGTTTTCACCGAACCTGGGCTCTATAAGCTCTGGGCAGAGTTTCAATTTGAAGGTAATATTCATGTTTATCCTTTTGTTCTAGAAGTTCAATAAGGGAGTCTTCCTCCACTTGAATTAAGAATAGTGTTGATGTTGATGATGACAAAGGAAATCAAATGAAAGAAATCAGTTCCTAAGGGGGGCAGGTCATGGAAGCAGAAAAGAAAATAACGCTAGCTGTGAATGGGGGTATAGGCTTTGGTGCAAAGCTTTCCCCTAAGCAACTGCTTACTCTAGCCAAGCTCGTAGAAGAGGATACAGAGATAGAGCTAACTACATTTCAGCAATTATACATTCAAATTGCTGAAAGCAAGGTAGAGCAAGTAAAAATGGAACTAGAGGCTGAAGGATTCTCCTGTTATCCAGTTGGTGCTTATGTGAAAAGCCTACGAACCTGTAACTTTTGCAAAGGAGCAGAGGAGGAAGGGATGCCTGTAGCCATTGAATTAAATAGGCGAATAGCAGGTCATCCTGTTCCCTTTACTCTAGCTCCTGCCTATACAGGCTGCCAAAACGCCTGTGGCGAGCCATTGGTCCATGACATCGGTGTCATCAAACGTAAGGACCGTTATGAGCTGTATATAGGAGGCAAGGCAAAAGGAGAGGATGCGAGAACAGCCGTATTATTTCAGGATCAATTAACCCCTGACGAGTTATATGCTAATGTTGAACAGCTGTTGCAGATCTATCAACAGAACGGTAAAAAACGAGAGAGGTTTTTTAAGTTTATTCAGCGATACGGAATGGAGCGGCTTAAGCTTGAAATGGGTCTGTAGCAAAGTAAAGTGCAGTACCTAAAAAATAACTGTGTGTTAAAAAGAACGGGCTAATAGGCAACTGATTCTAAAAGAAAGCTTGTCTACCAAGTCTAAATAGATTAGAATGGGAAAAAATCAAACGGTAAAAGGTGCAACTTGTTAAGAGGAGTGTCTTAAGAACTACCTATTTTAACGATGATGCGGGGTTACGAGCTATGAATGCAGCTTTTTCACAATTACGATCCCTACCTCGAGGCATACCACTAATGCTTTTAAATGGGCTACTGGTTTCAAGTAGCTTTTTTGCGTTCATCCCTTATCTTACTTATTTTTTGAGTCAGCAGCTAGCTTGGGCCCCTATCCTTGTGGGGACTCTACTGATGGTCAGGCAATTAAGCCAGCAAGGACTAACTTTTTTTACAGGATTAATTGCCGATCGGTTTGATTATAGATGGATGATTACCATAGGTTTGTGGATCCGCGGAGTAGGCTTTGCGTCCTTTGCTTTTACGGAGCAGCCTATTCTGCTTTTTGCTGCAGCTGTGACCGCGGGAGTGGGTGGAGCTTTATTTGAGCCAGTCATGCAAGCATCTTTATCTGCCTTAAGTACGGAAAAGCAACGTGGGATGGTCTTTGCTTTTAGAAAAATATGCAATAATATGGGGATTGTTTTTGCCGCCTTAGTTGGTGCTTGGTTGATTAATTATGACTTTTTCTGGTTATCCATAGGCTCTGGAGTTATGTTTTTGCTGATTGGTACATTAACATTAATTAGGCTTCCTGTTATTAAAGTTGATCTGACAACAGCAAATTTTAAAGAGATGGGTAGTACCGTTTTGCGTGATCGTCCCTTCTTATTTTTTACGGGTGTTGTCACCTGTTTTTGGTTTTTATTTATGCAGCTTTATGTAGCTATTCCCTTATATATTGTTGAGCTAAGTGGCAGAGCAGATTCCGTATCTCTTGTCTATCTCATTTTTGCTGGCGTTGTAATTCTAGGACAATATCCCCTTCAACGTCTGTTAGAAGAATGGACACCTACAAGAAGGTTCATGGTTGGCTTTTTTCTAGCAGGTGGAGGTCTGTTTATTTTGGGAGCGATTCCTCATCTAACTATCTTTTTCATTGGGCTTTTTATCTTTTCGGTGGGGACGATGATGGTGGAGCCTACTATTTTTGACATTACATCACGTTTAGCGAAAAAAGGGCTTCTAGCTACTTACTTTGGCTTTGCCGCTTTAGGGATGGCGATTGGGGGAGGGGGAAGTCAGGGGGTTGGAGCCTACTTGTTAGACGTCAGCTACCGTATGAACTTCCCGCTGTTATGGCTCATTTGTCTGGTCATTAGTCTTGTAGCAATAGTTGGAAGCTATAAACTATCTAAGCAAATAAACCCTTTGTTTCAAAAAGAGTAGAAGGCTAGCTTTTTGACATTCCCTTCATTGATTGCTCCAAGTTTGCTTTAGCTCTTCAGCTTTTTCACCAGCAATTCCATAAAAGAAGATAGAAAGGAGCTCTTTGTACACACGTCTTTTTGTCTCATCATCAGGTAGCTGCTCTAGCTGTGTAACCATTTGGGTAGAGTACAAATTTAGGTATAGCAGGATGGTTTCAAGAGATAGCTCTTTATTAAAGAAACCAGTTGCTTTTCCTTCTTCAATAAAAGCAATCATTAAAGGTCGTGCTTTAAGCTCATATTCTTTTGTGATAGCCGCAATGTCAGGATGGCCCATGACAAATTCCTCTAAAAAATCTAAGTTAAAGCTCTCGAATAGCTGCATACGCTTTAAGAAAAACCAATTCAATTTCTCTATGAATGGAATAGGAGCTTCGAGCTGCTGGAGATATTCCTCCCATTTTTCCTCAAGAAAGTGCTTGATGACATGCGAAGCAAGCTCCTCTTTACTGCCAAAATGATTATAAATCGTAACCTGAGAAACACCAGCTTTAGCTGCAATTTCCCCAATACTTACTCTCCGCATGCCGTGATTCATAAACAGCTGCAGAGCAGCTTGGCGAATGCTATCCTTCTTTTTTTCTCGCCGACGTTCAAATCCGTTCATTTCAACCACCTCGAGCCTATCATACTAAAAAATATGAAATATTTCAAACTAATTATTTCATAACTATTGATAAATGAAAGATCTTCAAGTACACTAAAAGAAATAAATGAAATTTTAGATGGTGAATATTTCATAATTTCATTATCTTATAATTTGTATTCCGTACCTTTTGCGGTTCGGATATAAAAATATCTACAACTCCAATACTCGAGGTGATGATGATGCCAACCTGTCAAGTAAACGGTGTGACCTTATATTATGAAGTAAAAGGAGAAGGAAAACCTCTCGTTTTTACACATGGACACTCTCTTTATCACAAGCAATGGGAGCCACAGGTGGAGTATTTTTCCCAATTTTTTAAGACAATTGTATGGGATGCGCGTGGTCATGGGCATTCTACTCTGCCTAAGGGTAAGGTAGATCCTGATGATTTCAGTAAGGACTTAGTGGGATTATTAGATCATTTAGGCATTGATTCTGCCATTCTATGTGGACTATCCTTCGGGGGACATGTGTCTATTCAAACAGCATTTAAGTATCCGGAGAGGGTAGAGGGGTTAATATTGATTGGGGCTCCTTATACCAACCGATTCAATTTTTACGAGAGGTTCACTACACCAATCAGTAAATTCAGCCTGAGATTGATGAGCCTAAAGATGGTGGCCAAAATGACAGCAGACATGCTTTCCAAAATAAACCCTGATAACCATAAGTTAATCACAGATTCCTTCGGCTTAATGACCCGTGACAACTTCCTACGTCACTGGTCGGGGAACCTGCGTATGGACAGCAGAGGGCAGCTGCATAAAGTTAAATGTCCCACTCTCATACTTTACGGTGATAATGATGTTATGGTTGGAAGACAGCAGCAATCCTTAGCTGAGCAAATTCCTAACTCTACGTTAAAAGTGATTTCAAATGCCCATCATGTGACCAATCTGGATAATATTCATGAAGTGAATGAACAAATGGAGAGCTTTTTAAAGCCATTTAGGGAGTAGCTAAAGAACGATAAGCTAAAGAAAATAAAGCAGAGCTAGTCTCTAATAATAAGAGAAGAGACCCAAAATGAATAAAGGCCCCTATTGAATCTGTGGGAGTTCAAATTGTCATTAAGATATTGATGGAAATGATGCGCAAGGCCTTTCAACAGATTATGCTTACACATCGAGAAGATGAAATCATCCTGGTTATGCAGGCGCATGCAATTGCTGGCCTGTGATTAGTAAGGATAGTTTCCACTAGCCTAGTATTGTATAATCCCTTAAACTAAGATAAATTAGATAATAAAGATTAATCATGATTTAGAAAACAATTTCCAAGGGAAGGTACCTATGGCTGAAGAAAATATCACAAGAATACATGTAGACGGTAAAGAAATTATCTTAGTTGGCACCGCCCATGTATCAAGGCAGAGTGCCGAACAGGTAAAGGAAGTCATTGAAGCAGAACAGCCTGATACGGTTTGTATAGAGTTAGACGAGCAAAGATATCAAGCGATAATAGCCCAGGACCGTTGGAAGGAGATGGATATCTTTAAGGTCATTAAGGAAAAGAAAGCCACCTTTCTATTAATGAATCTTGTCGTGTCCTCCTTCCAAAAAAGAATGGCTAAGCAATTTGGGATCAAGCCTGGTCAGGAAATGATTCAAGGAATAGAATCTGCCAAAGAAATTGGAGCAGAGCTTGTCCTAGCAGATCGCAACATTCAAGTAACTTTTGCACGCATTTGGCATGGAGTAGGCTTTTGGGGCAAGATGAAGCTCCTGATGCAAATGATATTAAGTATTTTTAATAATGAGAGTGTCACTGAGGAAGAGCTGGAAAAGTTAAAATCGAAAGACATGCTTAATGGCATGCTAAATGATTTTACAGAATCCTTTCCTAGGTTAAAGAGACCTTTAATTGATGAACGAGATCAGTACCTTGCCCAGAAAATAAAAGATGCGCCTGGAGATAAGATAGTAGCTGTGTTAGGGGCTGCCCATGTTCCAGGGATAACAGAAGAGATTCACAAGGAACATGATCTAGTGGCATTATCAACGGTACCGCCAAAATCTAAGGTACCAAAGCTACTTGCCTGGATCATTCCAGTGATCATTATCGCCATTATTGGCTATACCTTTTACGCTAACCCTACTGCCGGTTTACAGCAAACGATTAGCTGGGTTTTATGGAATGGATCATTTGCAGCCTTGGGTGCAGCACTTGCCTTTGGCCATCCGCTAGCTATTCTAACAGCCTTTATTATCGCACCAATTAGCTCCTTAAATCCCTTGATGGCTGCCGGCTGGTTTGCAGGTATTGCACAGGCGATTGTTCGTAGGCCAAAGGTTGAGGATTTTGAAAATCTATCTGAGGATGTCTTTAGCCTTAAGGGCTTCTGGAATAACAAGGTTACGAGAATATTACTTATCGTTGTCTTAGCTAACCTAGGTAGTACGCTGGGGACCATAATTGGCGGAGCGGACGTCGTTCGCTTATTTATTGAAAATCTCTAAAAACATCGACACCCCTTCATTAAGTGTGATGAAGGGGTGTTTTCGTTATTTATCATATTCAGCACTTCAAATGCGTAGCATAAGTGGTTGGTAGTTCACAAATGATAGAAAGCTAGTCTAATCTAAATTGGGCTAGTCTAAGCTTTCACTCATCATTTCAGGTTGAATAGGCTAAGGTTGAACAACTTGTAAATGGGAGGAAAGCAATTGAATATTTACAGATGCTAGGGGCTATCAAAATGGTGTAAATATGGCGGAGGACGCTATCAAACGAGCAGAAGAGATAGGTGCACCTGAAGGGGTAGCCATCTTTGCCAATATTGAGCCCATTTACCCTGTAGATGCGGATTTTATGATGGGGTGGGTTGAGACGTTAAGCCCTTCTCCATACGAGGCAGCGATATATGGAGATTTTTCCGAAGGACATGATGTTAGAGCGGCTTTTGATCAAGCTGTAGAGGTTAATCCTTCAATTCTTGATGTAGCTATAATCTGGACACACCAGCCACAGAAAGGGATAACTACTAGGGAAAATGCCCCTGAGTTTAATCCCGGTACACCGGAGGAGGCGAGAGCCTTGATGTGGCAATATGGTATTGATGCAGAAACGTGTAATATTGATACCAATCTTTTTAAACGAAAGCTTTTAGATTACTTGTGGTAAAGTAACTTCAGCATGTACAGCAATATAAGGGTTTTTTGGTGTGCAGGAAAAATCATGTAGAAACTTTTAATTTGACTAGACCGTTTATAATAGTGAGCTAAACATGATAGAATAGATATTGTTAACTACGATGAAGGTGGTCTTTGCATGAAGAAAATAATAGTAGTAATCAGTATGGCGGGAGTTCTGCTTTTTACAGCAGGATGTGATGCCATGCCTTTTATAGAAAACTTAGGATTTAGTAACGGTGGCGCACAGGAGCCTTCAAATATAGAAGAAGATCCGGTTTCTGAGAATCAAGGGGATCCATCAAATGATGCAGAAGAAACACCTGAAGGGGAAGGGGCAACAGATACGAATCAAGAGGTACAGGTAGGAACAGAGGAGGAGACTTCTTCTACGAATGGAGAGCTTGATTTTACTCTAGAATCCCACTATTTTAACCAGATTGACACGGTGGATGGTCAGCCTACGATACAAAACCCTGATAATATCTTAGTCCTTGTCAATAAAGAGTTTTCACTTCCAGCAGATTATCGACCTGAAGATTTAGTGATTCCAAATGTGGCCTTTTCCTTTAGTGAAGATGATGAAAAGAGGTATTTGCGGCAGGTAGCAGCAGAAGCTCTAGAGGAGTTATTTGAAGCAGCCGAGCAAGAGGGGCATATTCTGTACGGAGTTTCTGGTTTTCGCTCGTACAATCGCCAAACGACCATTTTTAACTGGCAGGTTCAAAGCAAAGGGGAGGAAGAAGCAAGACGAGTGTCAGCTTTCCCAGGTCAAAGTGAGCACCAAACGGGTCTAACGATAGATATTTCTAGTGAAAGTGCCCAATTCGGTTTGACTGAGCTGTTCGGACAAACCACAGAAGGACAATGGGTAGCAGAAAACGCTCATAAGTATGGCTTTATTATCCGTTACCCCGATGGAAAAGAAGACATCACAGGCTACATTTATGAGCCATGGCATGTCAGATATGTTGGCGAAGAGATTGCTACTTTGCTTTACGAGAATGATTTAACTCTAGAAGAGTATTTTGATCACGTAAGAGAAATTTAACCCTAGAATTATATTTTAGTAAGTTTTTGAGCTAGAGATTTTTCAAGCAAAGCGAAAGCAAAATTAGATAACTTCACGTACAGCCCGTATCACAGAAAGAGAGGTGGTAGGGGCTTCTTTATTTGTCTCAATATTTCGGGCACTTCTATTACTTATGTCAGGCTTTATGTTTTTCAGTGATGAAATAAATCGAACCTTTTCAGCAAATCGGACCAATATAGAGTAAAGACAAGCTGGAAAAATGAAGAAGTAGGGGGGTGCCAGGTGGACGATAAAGAGATTCATTTGTTGCTGAAAAGTATGAAGCTAGGGGACAAAGAAGCATTTCACGCTTTCTATATGCTTACTCATCAGCATATCTATCGTACGGTGTACTTTCTGACAAAATATAAACAGGATACCGTAGACCTTGTTAATGAGATCTATATTGAAATATTTGGAGCCTACGAGAACTACGATCCTGAATACTCTTTTCGTTCATGGCTGAATGGTCTGATTGCTCGCCAATGCCATAGCTATCACAGAAAATCTTGGAGAAAGCTACGAATTCTTCAAAAAAGCAAGCTCCTACATAGGGCAGAGAAGCCAGACGTTGAAAGTCATGTATTAAAAAAAGTAGATCGTGAGCAGATGTTAATTCTTGTAGATAAGCTTTCATACAAGCTGAAGGAGGTTGTGATCTTACGCTACTATCATGATCATACGCTAGAGGAGATTGCAGGGATGCTAGACATCCCTTTGGGGACAGTAAAATCACGCCATCATGCGGCTATCCAGAAGCTTAGGCAGTTTAAGGACTTTGCGGAAATTGTGAGAAAGGGGGCGTCGCCTAATGTCACTTGAAAATCAACTGAAACAAGAACTCATAAGCATAGAAAAGCAAATTGAGATTCCCGTAACATTAAAAGAGCAAGTCTACAATAGTATTGACGATCATTTAGCTAATGAGGGTAAAGCGTTCCAACGTTCTATGCGGAAAAAAGGTTTCTCGCGAGCTCCTGTTGTAACGGTTATAGCTATTGCTATCGTACTATTCTCTGGTTTTTTTATTGCTGATGCCATTGAAAGAAATACTTATAAGTTCTATACGAACAATGCGGACCCTATAGTAATCAGCTACGCCGACTACAACTATGACTATTCTGAAGAGCAATTGGAGAAGGTAAAACAAATCCAAGAACAGTTACTGCCTGGAGAGGCAGCTATTATTTACAATCCAGACTTTAGCTTTGAAGTGAAATTGTCATACGATCCAGAGTTAAATAGACCAGCGAGCATGGTGTTTTCTGCTTTTAGAAAGGTTAATCAACTCATTTACTATACAGACATCACCACTTGGCTGTCTGTTCTTGGATCTGAGTTTCATGAAATGAAAATTCCTGATAGGCTACCAAGAGGATATAGCTTTGAGCACGGCACGATTGAATCTGAATTTTATGGTTCTATGGGCGATGGAGAAAGTGAGGCTATAGACAAACTGAAAGAAAAGGAGGAGTTAATGGCTTGGGATTGGGTAAAGATTGACAATCAACTAGTTAGGCCAACTCTAACGTATAAAAATAGTAAAAACGATAGAATAGAATTTTCTAGTGATCTTGTTAATCTAATTGAGCACTATGAGATGACATTCCCTGAAACAACTATGGTGGAATCAATAATTGTTAATGGTCTGGAGATGGTTTATTCCATCGATGCTGATCTAGGTGCCAAAGAACACTCCTTAAATAGACAAGCATTATTTTGGATTGAAAAGCAAGAAGAAGAATATTACTCATATCGAATCTCAAGTGAATCTCAAAGTGTAACAAAGAAGGACCTGATTTTGATGGCTAAGCATATGCAAGGTGTAAAATCCATTTTGGATTAACTAGTCAATCAGGATAACAAGCTGTTCTTAAGTTTTCGAACGATTTTAAGCACAATGAAAGAAATAATTATGAATGATCCAACTTGTGCTAGTAGCCTCAAATAATCAAATTCATTCATTCTATTCACCTCATTACTTTATAATACTATTCTTGTCATGATGAGCGGATGGCTGTCCCATAGTGAAAATTTTATGGTTCAGCTTTTTCTGTGTGCCTTCATCTTAGCTTGTCTTTAACATTTCTCTTCTCATTCTATTTTCCTAAATGGATAATCTCCTTCACAACCCCGCTCCAAGTAGGTTCATTTCGGGGACCTATTAGCCTTAACTCTATCTCCCTCTTTTATTTCAGATAACAGCAACGACGTCTCACTCTCATAACAGATGACCGTCTGCTCATCAATAATCGCAAACATGATTCCACTTACTTTCCATTCATAAAAAGGGAGGAGAAAGATAAGTACTGAAAGAATGACTTAATTAAGGTCATCGTATCCCAAATATTTTCCATTTGTCAATATAACCACATATGATGGCCAGCAAGCTTTTCTAGGAAAATTAATTTAAATAGTAGTGAACGAATGGGACGCAGCGGACCAATATAAAGTGAACATCATTTTTAAAAAGGAGGTGCAGCATGGAGGAGGAGTTACAGGAATGTGTGGTACACATGCAGGAAGGGGACGAAGAAGCTTTTAAGACTTTTTATACTCTGACGAAGCATGATGTCTATCGGTTAGTGTATTTTTTATCATCAAACAAGGATGACGCGGTAGATATTATGAGTGAAGTCTATTTAGAGGTTTTTAGATCGATCAAAAAATTTGATACAAGCCTTCCTTTTCGCCCATGGTTCAACGGTTTGATTGTTCGTCAGACACAAAACTGGCAGAGAAAGCTTTGGAGAAAGGTTCGTCTTTTTCATAAAAGTAAGCAGCTCGAAATTGAACCTCCTCAGCCTAACGTGGAAGGACATATCATCAAGAATGAAAACACAGAGGAGCTATTAGCCCTAGTAGAATCTCTCTCCTATAAGCTAAAAGAGGTCGTCGTGCTAAGGTATTATCAAGAAAATACGTTTGAGGATATCGCAACCATTTTAAATGTACCCGTAGGAACGGTCAAATCAAGACATCGTTTAGCAATTGAAAAGTTGCGTCAGTTAACAGGCAGTACCACAAATGAAAGCAAGGAGGCATCCCGATATGTTTATTGAGAAAGGGTTAAAGCAGGAATATAAAAGAAAGGCGGGAACACTGCAAGCCCCAGAGGAAGTAGAGCAGCATGTGTTTCAACACATTCAAGATCTTAATGGTCAAAAAAATAGACAAGGGAAAGTGGCTGCCTTTTTAGCTAAATTTTCGCTTTTACAACGTATGCCTCGAACAGCCGTCATAGCTGTAGTCCTTGTTTTGCTTGTTGGCTTCGGATTTGGTGTAACTCAGCTCTTCTCCATGGAGATGGATCATGCTCTGTTTGAGGTTGAGTATGACAAAAGGTTCACTTTAGTCCATACGAGTTCAGAGGAGATCATGAGCCAATTAAAAAGTGTACAAAGTCAGCTTGAGCCTGGCGAAGCTGCCATAGTTTACTTACCAGAGCTAGAGAAGGAGGCCTTTCCACACTTTAGAGAGTATCCTTTTATGAAGGTAGGTAATCCAATTCTTTATCAAGATTTAAATCAATGGTCAGAAATCTTAGGTTCTCCTTATAATTTGGTCAAACAACCAAATTATTTACCAGAAGATTTTACCCTTCAAGGCGGAGTCCTAGATCTAGAATATTGGGGTGCACTTTCTTGGGAGGGAATGCAGTTAGGGGAAGAGTTAGTGCAAAGTGCCCAAGGTAATATGGAATGGGTAAGGTATACAGAACCTGAATATACCCCAACATTTGTATATGAAGACGCTTCTAAAAATAAGATTTTCGTAAGTCCTTTTTATGTAGGGGAAGAAGTAATGAAAATGATCATGACGGTCAACAGTTTTACAGATTATGAACAAGTGAATATTCGCGGAGACGAGGGCTTCTATACAAATAATTCAGATCATATTTTATATGAAGGTGATGTACAAGGTCTAAGCTGGTTTGAAAAAATAGGTGAAAGTGTATTTCAATACTCCATTCTTACAAATTCGCCAGATGTAACAAAAGAAGACCTTATCAAAATGGCGGAGAGTGTAAGATAATAGCATAGACTAACTAAGTTAAAAAACAGTGCCCAACTCCACGATAAGGTGGAAAAAGGCACTGTTTTTACTTACTACTTCGGCTGATATCTATTTAATAAGGATCAGAGGGATGCCCATAATCCTCCGCTTGATGGACAGCCTTTTCAGAATCTGTAGTTCCCATAGGGCCTTTTGAGCCTTCCTTGCTCATTTTTTCTAGCCCTTCCTTAACACGTTGACCATACTCAGGGTCAGCTTGTGTGAAGTTTTTGATCATTTGCTCCTGTATTTCTTTTCGGCAGGAGCTTAGGGTACTCACTAAATTGTGAATCAGCTCATCGCGCTCCCAAGCACTAAATCTACGGTATGTTTCACCTACCTGCCCGAAATTGTTCGGTCGGTCAATCGCTTCACGCTTCACTTCTCCTGATACGTGGGGTGTATGTTCCTTCCCTGCACGAGTAGCTTCCTTTAGTCCGTTCATAAGAGAAGGCTCATAATTCACATGAGGATTGGGACCACGATCAACGAAATAAGCCATTTGTCCATCCCGTTGGTTGGTGGCTACGTGCTTCTTAGGAGCATTGATAGGTAACTGTAAGTAATTTGCCCCAACTCGATAACGCTGTGTATCCGAGTAGGAGAATGTTCTTCCCTGTAGCATTTTATCGTCTGAGAAATCAAGTCCATCTACAAGTACCCCTGTACCAAACGCTACCTGTTCAACCTCAGCGAAGTAATTCTCTGGATTTTTGTTAAGTACCATTTTACCGACTGGTAGCCATGGGAACTTATCCTTGTACCAGAGCTTTGTATCATCTAAGGGATCAAAGTCCAGCTCAGGATGCTCATCATCACTCATAATTTGAACAAACAATTCCCATTCAGGGTAATCTCCTTTTTCTATCGCTTCATACAGGTCCTGAGTGGCGTGGTTAAAGTTCATTCCCTGAATTTTTTCAGCCTCACTTTGTGTTAGATTCTTAATCCCCTGCTTGGGTTCCCAATGATACTTGACCAATACACCTTCACCTTGCTCATTGACCCATTTGTAGGTGTTTACTCCAGAGCCCTGCATTTGTCTGTAGTTTGCCGGAATGCCCCAAGGTGAGAATAAAAAAGTAACCATATGTGTGGCTTCAGGGGTTTGCGAAACGAAATCAAAGATGCGCTCTCCGTCCTGAATATTTGTTACCGGATCTGGCTTAAACGCATGGACGAGATCAGGGAACTTCATCGCATCACGGATGAAGAAGATCTTCAAATTGTTCCCTACCAAATCCCAGTTACCGTCTTCTGTATAGAATTTTACAGCAAAGCCTCTTGGGTCACGTAGTGTTTCAGGAGAATGCCCTCCATGAATAACACTAGAGAAGCGGACAAAGACGGGAGTTCGTTTTCCTTTTTCCTGAAACAGCTTTGCTCTAGTATATTTGGCTATCGGTTCATCTCCAACAGTCCCATACGCTTCAAAATAACCATGTGCTCCAGCACCACGTGCGTGTACCACTCGTTCTGGCACACGCTCCCGGTCAAAATGACTAATCTTCTCAATGAAATGATAATTTTCTAATGTTGAAGGACCACGGTTTCCTACCGTTCGGATGTTTTGATTATCTGTAATAGGATGTCCTTGACGATTCGTTAACGTATCTTCTGCTTCGTTATCACTTCTACGCTGATCCTTTGCGCCACCTGCTCCTGTAACATGTGTCCCAAAGGATTGATCAGCTTTACGCTCTTCTTTTTCCTTCATAAGTATCAGCCTCCTAGGGATAAGGGGATTTTTAGCATTCTTTCCCTTTAAGGCTGACAATATACTTACAGGATTTTAGAAAAAACGCTTTAGTCCGATCATGCTTAGGGTTTTCAAACACCTCTGAAGGAGTCCCTGTCTCTACGATTTCACCAAAGTCCAAAGTCGAATATTTTTTGTATTTGACAGTGATACTTGATGTCCTGTATAATATATCAAAAATTTAAACGATGATAAGGACTAGTAAGAACGAAATGCTTCTTTCCAGAGAGGAAATGATAGGCTGCGACATTTCTAGAGGCAACGTCTGAACCTACCTTGGAGTTCTGTATGTTAAAAGTACAGCGGGTTATTCCCGATATCGATAAAGAGTGCAAGCTCAAGGCCATGGATAATGCGCGGATTATGCTACAATTTCTACAAGCATGCTCACCGTAATTTCTGGATAGCTAAGAGTGTGAAACAGGGTGGTACCACCGAACCTCGGTCCCTATAGGGATGGAGGTTTTTTTGCATGTCTTTTTGGTCATAGTTTAAGGAAAAAGAAGGGGTTGAAAACATGTCAGAGAATAAAAAGTTTGTTCAAGAAATCACCGATATGGAGCAGGATTTTGCTCAATGGTATACCGATGTTGTGAAGAAAGCTGACCTCGTCGATTACTCATCCGTACGAGGCTCTATGATTATTCGTCCATACGGTTATGCAATCTGGGAAAATATCCAAAGAGTGCTAGATGAAGAGATTAAGGAGACCGGTCATGAGAATGTATATATGCCTCTCTTTATCCCAGAAAGCTTATTGCAAAAAGAAAAGGATCATATTGAAGGCTTTGCTCCAGAAGTAGCTTGGGTAACGCACGGAGGCTCGGAGGAACTTCACGAACGACTTTGTGTTCGTCCTACATCAGAGGTTCTGTTTTGTGAGCACTATGCTCAAATTATCCGTTCTCATCGAGACCTGCCTAAGCTATACAATCAATGGAGTAATGTGGTTCGCTGGGAAAAAACAACGAGGCCCTTCCTGCGCTCCCTAGAGTTTCTATGGCAAGAAGGGCATACATGTCATGCGACAGATGAAGAGGCACATGATGAGACGAGGAAAATGCTGGATGTCTATGCGGCTCTTTGTGAGGACATATTAGCTATTCCGGTCATTAAAGGAAGGAAGACAGAAAAGGAGAAGTTCGCTGGGGCGAAGTTTACGTATACGATTGAAAGTCTCATGCACGATGGGAAAGCACTGCAAACAGGAACATCCCATCATTTAGGCACAGGGTTTGCTGAGGCGTTTAACATCCAGTATGCGGATAAAAATGGGGAGCTACAATATGTTCATCAAACATCTTGGGGGATTACAACAAGGTTAATTGGGGCTTTAATTATGGTCCATGGAGACAATCGTGGGCTAGTACTTCCACCAAAAATAGCTCCAACTCAGGTGATTATCGTACCGATTGCACAGCATAAGGAAGGGGTACTGGAGAAGGCAGAGGAGCTGAAGGATCTACTAAAGCCATTCGCTAGGATAAAGGTTGATGCTAGTGATAAAATGCCAGGCTGGAAGTTTAATGAACATGAGATGAAAGGTGTGCCGCTTCGTTTGGAAGTAGGACCAAAGGATATCGAAAAAGGGCAGGTCGTTCTAGCTAGAAGAGATACTGGTGAAAAAATAGTCATGCCTATGGACCAGTTAAAGGACATCATTCCTGCACTTTTAAGCGAGATACAGCAAAACCTTTTTATGCAGGCCAAAAAACATCGGTTGGCGAAGACGAATGTAGCTTCATCGTTAGATGAAATGAAGGAACAGCTCAATACGAACCCTGGTTTAATTAAGGCGATGTGGTGTGGAGAGCTAGCGTGTGAGGATAAAATCAAGGAGGACACAGGAGCTACCTCTCGTTGTATTCCTTTTGACCAAGAGTCAGTGGCTAGTACGTGTGTCTGCTGTGGAAAAGAAAGTAATCAGCTGGTGTATTGGGCAAGAGCGTATTAGGGGGAAAAGCGACCAAACGTATATGTATAGGGGTCTATAAAAGGCAAACACCGCGATGATAAACTCGCGGTGTTTCTTAGTTTATTTAAATAGTACTCATAAGCTTCCTAAATAATGTTTTGTTGAATCAGCGTCCTTTTACTTTATAGGAATCCAAATTTCAGAGTAAAGCTCAGAATCAGAAGGATTCTGATTCGAATAAACCTCTAATTCTGGTGTTCCGGCTGGCTCATATCCATTGGAAGGGAACCATTCGGAGAAAATTTGCTTCCAGGTCTTTTGCATGGCTTCGGGCATAGGACCATGCACTTCAAAGATAGCCCACTTTGAGGAAGGAATCTCATAGTTTCGGAAGTTTTCTGGAAGTTCTTTAGGGAGTTGCCCTTTCACCTCTGTTGCTATCCAGTAGTGGAAAAACTTCTTGCCCTCAAAATCGAAAATAGTAGAATCACAAACTCCTAGTACTCCTTTTATTTCTCCGTTATTAAGTTGAAATAGCTTATCATCTAATCCGTTTGCATGTACTTCTCCCCAAAACTCAGGAATACCGGCCACATTCTCATCCTCATCAACACAAGCAAATTGTCTTCTAATCCCTACAATTTGGAAGGCTTCTTTTTCTACAATACTATACTTCATCGGTTCCGCTCCTTTCAAGCTCACTTGGATGACCAAGCGGTTATACGAATTGAGCCTCTCCTTGCTTCTTCTAGCCTCTAGGGGAGCAACCCCATGCTGTCGGCGGAAGGCTTTAGAGAACGACTCTGGAGTGTCATAACCATATTTAAAGGCAAGATCAATAATCTTACTATCTGTTCTACATAGCTCCTCAGCGGCAAGGGTCAGGCGACGTCGTCTGAGATATTCCCCAACCGTGATATCAGTTAAGAGGGTGAATGTCCGCTGAAAATGAAAGGGAGATACATTTGCTTGCTTAGATATGTCCTCAACAGTTATTTTTTCTAGCAAATGCTCCTCCATGTAGTTGATCGCTTTTTGTAATGATTCCACCCAAGCCATGATGCTCACTCCTTAAATAAATCGTAACAATTATTCCGCTATTGATCCTGTCATTTTTTGCTTTGTTTTGTCCGTTCATTGACCTTATCTTTCTATCATAGCATACATATTAGAAAAACCTTGCTTACCGCCAAGTCCTGGCGAAATCTTAGTTTTTCTTACTGCCTAAGAAAGTATAAAATTGATACAATAAAAAGCCTATCCTTCAATAAGGATAGGCACTAGATATGTAAAATTGTACGCTGAAGTAGGAAAGGCCTTTATCTTTTAAGTTAGATAAACTTAGAGTTCATCAAAGCCATTCGAATCAGAGGTCTTTGTATATTGTCTTGATTTTTGCTCAAAGAAGTCCGTTTTCCCTAGATCGACCTCTTGATAAGCGATAATCCAGCGTAGTGGGTTCTGATTAGGAACGTCAGGGAAAACCTGACGAGAGTGACCGATTTGGTTGCAGCGTTTATTGGCCATAAATTTAATGTATTGCTCTAGCTCAGGCATCGTAATGCCATTGATCTTATTCCCGATAACCTCACGACCCCATTCAATTTCTAGCTCTGCAGCCTCGCGGAACGTATCAATAGCAAACTTCTCTAATTCAGGCGTATTGGCTTCAGGATTTTCAGCTAGGATTTCCTTATAAATTTTCTCAAATAATCCGACATGGATTTGTTCATCACGGTTAATATAATTAATCATCGTGGATGAAGCTACCATCTTCTGATTTCTAGCTAAATTATAGAAGAAGGCAAAGCCGCTGTAGAAGAACAAGCCTTCTAAAATCACATCATAAATAATTGACTTTAATAGATTGTCTACAGAAGGGCTCTCAGCAAATGCCTTATACCCATTCGTTACAAACTCATTTCTTTTACGTAAAGTAGGCTCTGTTCTCCAATATTCAAACACTTCATCCTGCTTCTGCTTAGACACGATACTAGAAAGCACATAGGAATAGGAATGATTATGAATAACCTCCTGCTGTGCCAGAATAATCATTAAAGCGTTTAAGGAAGAGTCTGTTAAATAATCCGCTACTTTACTCGCATAATCTGATTGAACACTATCTAATAAGGCTAGCAAGCCAATAATTTTAAGAAAGGATTCCTGCTCCACCTCTGAAAGCTGAGGGAATTGTTTGATGTCCTTACTCATATTGATCTCAAAAGGAGTCCAAAAATTGGATAGCATCACTTTATATTTCGTGTAAGCCCAAGGGTAGCGTACATCATCCCAATTTAAAATATTTGAGCTTTTTCCATTTATAATAGCTGTTGCTCGGTTTGGTGCTTCTTCATCCATTAAAACACGTTTACTTAATTCCGTTGACAACTAAAACGCCTCCTTACTTCTAACCAAATAGTATAACTCAACGTTGCCGCTGTTTATTTTGCCTGCCTTTCACCCTGTAACGGACATTTTTGCTCTTCTGTCAATAAAGTAGACACAATAAGTTACGCAACTTCCTGATAATAGAGTTGCTCAAAGCGCACTGGTGACATGTAACCAATGGTAC